>JADFYS010000426.1 GCA_015232955.1 Gammaproteobacteria bacterium | reverse complement strand
GGCTTCGGCGACGAAATCAAGCTGTGGCAACCCATCCGTTTCACCTGTAGACCGTACCAGCTGCGCTGCACAGTAGCCTGCTTGTTGCGCATGGCGGCGCAGCAGCGTCAAGATATCGTATCGCCCCCTTTTTTGCCGTTCGGATCGAGATCATAACGAGCAAATATCGCTTCGCACTGCGCCATAGAAATCGGCGGCGAGTGGCCCTGAAGATAGCGCACGACTTCCAACGCTTTGGCCTCGGGGTGACGTAGCAACGTTAATAGCACGGCGATAATCAGATCATCAGTCGGCGGTGCATTATCCCGTTGTTCAGCATCCTTTGCATCCGTCATTGCTTGTCGCTGCTGGATCTGTTGTTGACGCACATCGGCATCACTATGTAAATACAGGTACTGGCGTAGGTAAAGTTCCCGGCCGATCTCTCCTTTGCGTAACCGCGCCAGAAGGGTGTTGTGAACACGTACACCCAGTAATTCCTGTAACTCTCCGTGTGTAATCCCCGTCGGCGCTTCGCAGACCAGTCGTCGTACCGTTTTTCCAAGTGTCTTGTCCACCGAAAAGTGAATATTACGCACGCTCCAGATACCAAACCGATCATGACGCGCCGGCTCGTACAGACAATAGTATCGTCCGTTGTGGTTGTAACTGTGCAGGTAGGGCAGTTGCCGCAGATAACGGAAGGCCGTCATGGATGAAGCACTCCCCAGCGCGGCTCTGATTCTTGGTAGGTCCGCGATTGTTTCTGAGGTAAACAGGGTACGCAATGTCTCTGTTGAACGAGTGGGCGTCATGGTCAATCCCCTCAGGAGATATAGTATGGATAGATGGGGTATCACCTAATCCATACTATAGCATAAGTAGACCAAAAAATGGCCGTATGACGGTGAAAAATGCCCTAAAAGCCGTTGATCTGCTGGATAAAGGTCTGAAACGCGATGGGGTATGGACTGGGAGGAGTCAGTGGGTCTTGTTAAATCAATAGGTTATTGCCGCTAACCATTGTTTGACGCGGTAGGTCACTATCGATTTTCTCTGTTGCTCGCTTCGCTTAGCTGCGGTGCCATCTCCAGCACTACCGCAGAGGTTCGCACCATTGGTACAAATTCCCCCTGTTCGCTAAGGGCCACCCGCCGGCCTGTTAAGAGGCGATAGAGGGTAAACAGGCTGAGCAGACCGAGGGCAGCGGAGAAAAATCCAAGCAGGTGAATCGCGCCAAACTGCTGCATGACGGCTGAGGCCAACAGCGGCCCGATGGTGGCCCCAATACCGTAGACCAGTAACAGCGCACGAGTCGCCTCCAACATCTCATCCACCTGAAGCAGGTCGTTTACATGGGCGACCCCAAGCGCGTAAATGGTGAATGAGGTGCCACCAAAGAGGAACATGGTCAGATAGAAGAGAGTGTCTGAGAGAAGCAGCGAAGCGTAGGCAATATAAGCGAAGAGCGCCCCCAGCAGCGCCACCAGTAACATCACCCAGCGACGATCAATATGGTCGGAGATGCGACCAATGGGCCACTGTAACAGTGCACCGCCAAAGATCACTACACTCATTAACACCCCCACTTCGTTGCTGCTACTGCGCACACTTTCACCAAACAGCGGCCCCATACCCCAAAAGGCGCCACCGGTGATCCCGGCGGTGAAGGTAGTCCAGAGGCCGAGCGGGGAGATCGCCGCCAATCGCCGCAGTCCGAGGTGTGGCGACGGCACACTGTCTGGCTGGTTGATGCGGGTCATCACAATCGGCAGCAGAGAGAGGGAGATAAGGATGCTGATAAGCGCAAACAGGTTAAAATGAGCCACCTCACCCAGCAGCAATAGATACTGCCCGGTGCCGAGGGCAAACAGGGTAATGGCCGTGTAGAGGGCGAACAGGCGGCCGCGAATTTCATTCGGTGCGATCACATTCAACCAGCTCTCAATTATCATATAGATGCCGGCGATGGTCAGCCCGGTAAGTACCCGCAGGATAATCCAGACATAGGGGTTGACCACCAGCGGGTAGGCGATGGCGACCGCCGAGGCGACGGTGGCAAAGGCAGCAAAGGCGCGAATATGGCCGACGCTGTAAATCACCGCCGGGCAGAACCAACTGCCAACAATAAAACCAAAAAAGTAGGCCGACATCACCATTCCGACAAGGGTGACTGAAAAGCCCTCGATAGCGGCCCGCAACCCCACCAATGTGCCGAGTAGCCCCATACCGTTCAGCAGCAGTGTCACACTGAAAAGGAGAGAGAAGATAGAGACTGCGATACGCAACATTAATCAGGACTCCACAGTTGAACCTAAAATCCGCAGTTGACCGCTACGAATACCCATCAACATCATAATTATGCAATGAAAACCACAATATTTGCGTTTCACCTTTTGGGTGAACTGCGCTACACCGCGAATGCCGCATTTGTGGCAGCGCATTGCGGC
>JADFYS010000425.1 GCA_015232955.1 Gammaproteobacteria bacterium | reverse complement strand
CGAACGCTGATGGAGAGCGCCTTTGAGAGTGGGGTGCTGTTCGAATCGGAGTTTATCACGGCAATCCAGGCACTGGAGCTGGCGGCGACGAGGGATTTCTGGCGCAGGGATGTGGTAAGTGCCTCGTCGCAGCTGGCGGAGTGGATTCGCTCCAAATGGGCGACACCCGATGCCCTGTTAACGGCGGTGGCACTGCTGCTCAAATTCCCCGAGGCGCACCGCGCTCCTCCCACCTCTGCCCACGACAAGGAGGCTATCGCCGAGGAGATCCGCAGTCAGGGCATGGCGTTGCAGCGCCTCTGGTCACAACAAGGGGAAGAGGTGATCGCCCTGTTGCGTGACCGCCAGTTTTTCCTCAGTCGCGGGCCTTACAGAGAGGATGCGTTGGATCTCCTTGCCGCAGAGATGGAGGCGTATCGAGCAGCGGGTGGTGATGGTCAGCTCCCTGAGCGATTTGAACTTTTGACCAGCTCCTATCTTGAGAAATCCATCACCCCAGCCAAGCGTAAAAAGGGGGCGCGTCCCCCAACCCACCCTCTGTTTGTTGCTGCGGATAGTTTATGGCAGCTCTGGTCGCAGTACGAAAAGAGCTGGCTCTGCTCTGCGGCGGCGGCGATCGCCGCCGGGATAGCGCAGCGCAAAGGGGAGGGGGGACAGCTCTTTTTTGATGATCTCCTAACGAAGCTCGATCTCGCCCTGAAGAGGGAGGAGGGGACGCTGTTGGCAGAGAAGATCTGCCGGCGCTACCCGATCGCGATGATAGATGAGTTTCAAGACACCGACCCGCTGCAGTACCGGATCTTTGATCGTATCTACGCCGCGAACCGGGAGGAGGGTGATCTCTGGCTTATCGGTGATCCCAAACAGGCGATCTACAGTTTTCGCGGGGCAGATATCTTCACCTATATTCAGGCGAAACAAGAGGTTGATCCCGATAATGGCCTTTTCTCACTCGAGGAGAATTGGCGCTCTCACCCCGCTCTGGTCAGGGGGGTAAATGCCCTCTTCTCTCTCGGGAGATCCCCCTTTATCTATGAACCTGATATCTGCTTCTCTGCCGTGACGGCAGCACAAGGGGTGGGGGCTGCCGCCCTGACAATCGACGATTCGCAGCCGCCACCGCTGGCGTGTTGGTTGCTACAGCGCACTCCGGAGGAGGAGGCGAAGAGCAAAGAGATCGCCAAAACAAAAATAGAGTCGCCTCTGGCGGCAGCGGTGGCTCATGAAATTGCCACCCTGCTCCATCTCGGCGATCAGGGGAGAGGACGAATTGGTGATAAGCGGATAGAGGCGAAGGATCTCGCGGTGCTGGTGCGCGATCGCTTTCAAGCAGAGAAGGTGCAGAGCGCCCTGCGCCGAGTCGGTATCGCCAGCGTCTTTATCAGCCGGGATTCGGTCTTTGCCAGTGACGAGGCGTCGGAGATGGTTTCACTGCTTCGGGCCGTCGCCAACCCATCACGACAGTCGCTGCTCTCTACCGCTCTCGCGACACGGATTCTCGGCTGGAGCGCCTCTGCCCTCTACCGCCTGCTGGAGGAGGATACACTGCGCGAAGCGCTGTTGCTCCGTTTTGACGGCTATCGCCAGCAGTGGCACCGCGCCGGGTTTATGGCGATGTTTTACCAACTGTTACGACAAGAGCGGGTGAGCGCCAATCTGCTCTCGCTGGAGGGGGGAGAGCGACGGATGACCAACCTTCTCCATCTGGCAGAGTTGGCACAGCGTGCCAGCCTCAAGCGTCCCGGAATAGAGAACCTGATCTCCTGGTTGGTTGAGATGAGGGGGGCAGAGGATGGTGAGTGTAGTGATGACGAGCAGTTACGCCTCGAGAGCGATGAGAATCTGGTACAGATTGTCACCATTCACAAGAGTAAGGGGCTGGAGTATCCCATCGTCTTTATTCCGTATATCTGGAGCAGCAAAACGGCGAAAAAGGGTGCGGTGATCCCCTACCATCGACCGCAGGACCACGCCCTCACCCTTGATCTTGGCTCAGAAGAGCAGGGGGTGGCCCATGAGCTGGCAGAGCGGGAGCGGCTGGCAGAAGATCTGCGTCTGCTCTATGTCGCATTAACCCGGGCAAAATACCGCTGCTATTTTAGCTGGGGCAGTGTCACCACTGCGCAGAGTTCGGCGCTCACCTGGCTGCTGCATCAAGAGGAGAAGGGGGGCGGCACCCCCGTCTGCCGGACATTAAAGACGATGACCGATACCGAGATACGCGCCGATCTCGAACGGTTGAACCGTGATGAGGCCCTGCTCGAGCTGATGTCGCTGCCGGAAGCGGATCTTCGTTACACGCCCAAACAGGGGGAGGCCGCACCGCCCGTGCCGTTGATTTTTGATGGCGAAACCCGCCAGCAGTGGTGGACCAGCAGCTTTAGTCAGATGGTTCGGTATGCGGGTGAAGTGTCTCCGGGTCGCGCCCTCT
>JADFYS010000424.1 GCA_015232955.1 Gammaproteobacteria bacterium | reverse complement strand
TGCTTCGCACTACCTCCTGCATCCTTGCAGTCGTGTTTGATGAAGGCTTTGAATAGAATGACGATTCAGTCGGCTTTATGGCCGAATCTTCTCTTCTCGACTCCCTGAAATTCAGTGTTTCCAGGGGTCTTTGGTGTTGCTGACTGTGGTGAACCTTGGCAGCTTGTCTCTAGTCCTGGTTCATGGTGATGTTAAGCTCCAGGATGTTGCAGTCATCCTGGTTATCAAAGTGGAAGGCGATATCATCATCCTTAATGTGGACATATTTGCGCACCACCTGAAGTAGCTCCTGTTTCATCTGTGGTAGAAACTCAGGTTGATGACGGTGTGAACGCTCATGAGCGATAACTATCTGTAATCGCTCTTTGGCGAGAGAGGCGGTACTGGTGGTCTTTTTACCACGAAGGTAGGTGAATATTCCCATCTGCTTATCCAAAAATCCGTTTGAGCAGCCCTTTTGGCTGCACTTCAGTAAAGCGAATTGGAAGCTCCTCACCGAGAAGACGAGCAACACAGTCGCGATAGGCGCTACTGGCATCGCTATCGCTCTCGAGAATGACAGGCTTACCGGAGTTGGATGCCGCTAACACCTGCTCTGACTCCGGGATGACCCCGAGGAGTTTGATCGCAAGGATGTCGATAATGTCACTGACACTAAGCATTTCACCCTCGGCGACACGCTTGGGGTTATAACGAGTGATGAGAAGATGCTCCTTGATAGGTTCTTCGCCCTGCTCCGCCCGGCGCGAGTGGCTCTGTAGTATTCCGAGAATGCGGTCAGAGTCTCTGACAGAAGAGACCTCGGGGTTGGTGGTAACAATCGCTTCATCCGCATAGTAGAGCGCCATTTTTGCACCCTGCTCAATTCCAGCAGGGGAGTCGCAGATGATGTAGTCAAACTTCTGTCCTTTTAGCTCTTCCATTACCCTGCCTACCCCCTCGACAGTGATCGCATCTTTATCTCGGGTCTGGGAGGCGGGAAGGATGTAGAGCTGCTCGACCCGCTTATCCTTGATTAGGGTCTGCGAGAGATTTGATTCACCATTAATGAGGTTGACGAAGTCATAAACTACCCGTCGCTCACACCCCATAATGAGGTCGAGGTTGCGTAGACCGACATCAAAGTCGATCACCACGGTTTTGTAGCCTCTTTCAGCCAGACCGGTAGCGACAGAGGCGCTGGTGGTGGTCTTTCCCACACCCCCCTTACCGGAAGTTACAACGATAATTTTACTCAACACACTCTCCTGAACTTAAAGCTCAAACTGAATCAATGGGGATAATCTCGATTTTGTCTTCCATCAGACGGATCTCCACCGCCTGGTTGATTAGGTGCTGCAGCGACTCATCCACCAGACGGTAGGTCCCAGCGATGGAGATAAGCTCGGCATCAAACTTGTTACAGAAAATGCGAGCCTCGCTGTTACCGCTTACACCACATAGTGCCCTGCCGCGCAGGGCGCCGTAGACATGGATGCTACCATCGGCAATTAACTCGGAACCGTTGCTTGCCTGAGCCGTTAGGATCAGATCCCGGCGTTGGGCATAGATCTGCTGTCCAGAACGGACCGGTTGGGTGTGGAGCAGTGCGGGTAACCAGTTCGCCTTTCCTCCTTTGCCATCGATTTCACGCCCCTCTTTGCGGGAGGAGGGGATTAGCGGGAGGTCAATCTCCTCTAACAGGAGGAGATGTTCAGGGTTCTCACAACGGTAACCGATGGGAGACATCCCGTTACTGCGGATGATCTGGAGCAGGGGGGGGAGTTCTGGGAGAAAGCCGCTAAGTTTGGTGAAATCGATGACTATCAGAGCGTTCTGAAAAAAATCCCTACCCTCGGCAATTTTCTCTTGCAGTCCCTCTTCAATGGCATCGAGATCACAGCTGAACACCTGCATGGTGAGGGCCATGAGCATTCCGCCTTTAAGTTCAATAGATTTGGTTACCGACATGCAAGCCAATCCTCAAGCAGGCTAAGAACGAAATGGGGGGTAGAACTGCATTCAGAGGTTACGACCAAAGGGTTAACCGTACCAGATAACAGCAGTTATCAACCAGAGAATGGCGCGGTAAAGTTCCAAAATAACAACTCCTTAGTAGAAAACAAACAGCCCCCAAAATAGAGTGAGCGATTGTACACGACTGCAGTGAAGAGATCTATCTGCAGCTTACGGAGGAAAAACGGGTTAAAAAAACCGGTAGGCAACTGCGGCGTAAAACGGTAGTATTCCCTCCTGTTCATTCGCTGGGGGCGAAGAGTAGCGATCTCGACCTTGAACCTAAAATCCGCAGTTGACCGCTACTCATTTCCACCAACATGATGATTATGCAATGAAATTCATAATATATCAGCTTCACCTATTGGGTGAACAGCGCTACACCGCGAATGCCGCATTTGTGGCGGCGCATTGCGGCGTTACAACTCCTTGCAATAGACA
>JADFYS010000423.1 GCA_015232955.1 Gammaproteobacteria bacterium | reverse complement strand
AGATCGTCTTTGATCAGGGGTTGGGCGATCTCTTTGTGATTCGGGTTGCAGGTAATATTGTCGCCCCCTCGCAGATAGGGAGCATCGAGTTTGCGGTGGATCGCTTCGACACCCGACTCGTTGTAGTGCTCGGTCACAGCAACTGTGGTGCGGTGATCGCAACCATTGATGAGTTACAGCAGCCGCAGCAGGGGCAATCCTCCAATATACTCTCTATCGTTAATCGGATTAAACCGGCGGTAGAGCCTCTCTACCAGACCATGGCCCACGCTGCAGAGGGTTCGTTACTACAGGCAGCCATTCGCGCCAATATTCTCTCTTCCACCAACCAGTTGCGTCACGGCTCTCCTCTGCTGGAGCAGCTGATTTTAAAGGGAGAGCTGACGGTGATTGGTGCCGAGTACTCCCTTGAAACCGGTGCAGTTGAGTTTTATGAGTCGGTGTAGGTACATCACCACTTACCTTACAACCATTGTACAATCAAATTGTTAGAGGGTAATGGTGAACACCTTGTCGTGAAACGAGACACTGATCTTACCATCACTTGCGATGATCTCCAGCCGAAGGGTGTTCTTATCAATTAGCTCAACCTCTACGCTATCACCACTACTGTAACCGCTGTAACTCCAGTTGACCGATCCGTTGCTGTCTGTGGCGTGGGTGGGGGGCATGTAGACGACGAAGGTATCACCGGCAGAGGCAGAGATGTTCTCTCCCTCGGTGGTAATGGTGTAAAGCGGGGTGCCGGGATCCCGAGTGGTAAAGCTCCAGGTGAGGGAGGCGGGGAGATTGGCAACTGTGTACTCCAGCTCAACCCGATAGGTTTTTGCCCACTGCAGGCGCTGAAGAGGAAAGAGGACAAACTCAAGCGGAGATAACTTCTGGTTAGGATCGTTGTCTGCGCTCAGAAGGAGAGTATCGGAGATCGCAACGCCGGAGTCATCGAACAGCTCAAACCGAGTCACTGCTGCTGAAGCCACCTTAGCGGGGTTAAATTGAACCGAGATCGGATAGCCAGAGACCGAGTAGGCGGGGAGGGGATCGGGATCCTCTTCAAAGAAGACCGGAGGCACATCACGGTCACCCTCTGCAGGCCAGAGCACCCGATCGGGCTGCTCTGTAGCGATGGTCTCGTTAGCGCTGAGATATGCCCCAGCCTCAAGACGCTTGGTCGAGTCACTACAGATCGCGGTGTAGTATCTACCGACACCGGAAAAAGAGCTCTCCTCACATAAGCTGGCGATGGCGCTATTGCCCATGTTGTAGACATAGTTGGTCGCTTCGCCGTTACCACTAAGATCGAGACCGACCTCATCCGAATCAAAACTGAGAAAAGCGAGACGGTGGTAGATGGCGCTCATCAGACCGTCGATCGAGTGGTGATAACTGCTCTCTTCACTACCATAAGATGAGGAGACATTTTCAGCGACCTGACGGCTGGGATAGCCGACGGCGACTGCTCGCTCCGCAGCAGAAACCCCGCTAAATCCGGCAAGACCCTCACTTTCGTGATGGCCTGTTGCACTGTTATTCGTGAGGTACGCCGCGTGGTTGGCTGCAGCCTTTTGCAACAGAGAGTTGCTATGAAATGAGGTCATGCCCGCTCGGGTTCGAAGGGTATTGAGATAGTCGTAGCCGTTGTCGTTGTGGGTGTCGCTATGGTTCATAGAGGTGGGTGTGGTTGCGTCTCCCCCTGGGTTTTGAGCGCTATCGGTGGTGGTCGGCGCTGAAGCGGAACTGTTGGGTGCTGCGGTTTCACTCTCCCCTTCATCCCCACCAAGGCAGGCTGCCAGGAGCAGTGAGAGAAGTATAGGGAGCGTGCGTGGGGTGATTTTTTGCATGGTACTCCCCCTCTTCTATCCGAGATAACTACAGCAGTAGTCGGTAGTTTTGCTCACTTTAAGTTGAAACTCCGCCTCTGCCGCCACCTCAAAGCTCTGACCACCACTAATCTTTTGCCACCCCATCCCGGGAAGAAGAACTTCTAGCTCTCCGGCAGTAATCTCCATAAGCTCCCTCTCCTCGGTGGAGAATTGATACTCCCCCGGCTGCATAATTCCCAAAGTTTTGCGTGAGCCATCAGAGAAGAGGAGGGTTCGGCTGGTGACCAAGCCATCAAAATAGATATTGGCCTGTTTAACAACAGAGACATTATTGAACTTTTCCATTGTTTTCCTCTGGTTAAATAGAAGTTTTGGTTCGAAAAAAGACAACCCACGCATCTGGTAGAAGTGAGTTGAGAGGGCTGAAAATTGGGGCGAGGAGTGATTATCCTAAAATCCGCAGTTGACCGCTACATATTTCCATCAACCTAACTTGCATGAATGGTGCGGCGTCACCCTCGATTATGAAATGTATTTCATGCTAATGATCATGCCGGATACTTGCAGACAACCCCCCTCAATCCCCCCTTGTCAGGGGGGCGGCTTTGATGTT
>JADFYS010000422.1 GCA_015232955.1 Gammaproteobacteria bacterium | reverse complement strand
AGCACAATCTGCGACTTACCAACACCGGGGGGACCCCAGAGCATTACCGGGGTGTGGAGGCCGTCACTCATTCCGAGGAGTTCTTCTTCTATGATCTGTGCAATGTGTCTCTGTCTCATTATTATACCTGGTACAAAAAATGCTTGTTTTAGCTAAACCACCACCAAATGGTGGCCATTTTGACAGTAATGGGGGCAATACGCCACTCATTGAGGATAATATTTGGCAGGTCGGAGCCTACAGCGCTGTTTAAGAACAACAATCGACATCGACATAACTAACTGAAAAAAAGAGAAATTAAAAATGCAATCAAGACCATTAAACCTCTTTACAGCGGTGCTGACAGTCACTGTAGTCATTCTCAGCATGGCCTTTAACGGTGGGGCGGCTATCATCCACTTTTTGACGCTTAGCTCCATCGTTACCCTGCTTACAGCCACACTTCTTATTCATAAAAACAACCATAACCAGCTCCTGACGCCAAAGCTCTACTCCCCCTTCACCTTCTACAGCCTGTTTCTACTGTGGTCTACCCTCACCTATTTCTGGAGCGTTGACAAAACAACCACCCTAATCGAGCTGCCCATCCTCTATCTTGGTCTATTCGCGCTAATTTTTGGATCGCACATCGCAAAAGAGGGTGCACACAGGATAGCAAAGGCATTCATTGTCACCACCGTAATGATGGCAATTACCTCTACATTTCTCAGCTTTTCCCAAGGAGACAATCGTGTATCTATCCTCCTTTCCAATGTCAACACCTACGCTGCCATTCTCGTTGTCTCCATCACCCTACTCTCCGCCCACCTCATTCATTTCAAAGACAGGCTATCTCTGTTTCACTTTTTTGCGCTACTCTCTCTGGCTACAGGGATCGCTACTACACAGAGCCGCGCCGCAGCGCTTGTGCTGTTATCCTCACTGCTACTTTTATTTATAGCTTCGAGAAAACAGATTAATCTACAAAGATACATCGTGGTTATTGCGACCATTGGAGCCGTTTTTATCCTCTTTGAATTTTTAAGAACTGCCATGCCGGTGTCAAACAGCAGTTGGATCTCCATCGTTGAAAAGATGCAGGATACCGGTTCCCTCTCGGTGCGTCAGATGATTTGGTATTCTACCCTCGATATTGTGCAACAGAACCCACTATTTGGTGTGGGTCATGGCACATTTGCCAAGGTCTACCCCTCCGTGCGCTACGGTGTTGATGGTACAGCGGGAATGCATGCCCATAATGATTACCTCCAGATCATGATGATGTCGGGAGTGATAGGGCTATTGCTCTTCCTTTTCTTTGTCTATCTCTCGCTCAAGCCTGTTGCCAAAAAACTATTAACAGGAGATAGTGGAAGAAGTGATACCGAGATTTACGCCGGCATCGCCCTGTGCGGTATCCTGGTCCACAGTTTTTTCACATTCCACCTACAACAGGTGTCAACTCTGGCCATCACCGCATTTCTTGCCGGCTACCTCTCCATAAATAGCGGTTACTACCATAAGGATTACATAATACCCATCTGGGCAAAAGGTATTGTTAACAGCAGTATCGTCCTCTTCGGTATGACCTATATTACCCTACAGGCTCTTTTTCTCTACAGCTATATTCTAACCAACTATCTTCCCTCATCAAACATTGCACAAGAAACAGAGTTGCAACTCAACAAGGCTATCATTGTCGCTCCCTATAATCTATTTGCATACCTCAAAAAGGCAGAAGTGCTAGAGCAGGTTGCTGATCGTCTCAACCCACCCTACAAACAGACAATGATGGAGCATGCAGCAGCAGCGCTCGATGAGGCAGCGAAATATTCTTCAACTAACCCCTATATCCCCTACTTTCGTGCAATACTTCTTATGAAGGGGAGAGATATTGATCATGGCCTGATTTCAAGCAACTTTGAAGAGGCCATCAAAAGAAACCCCTATGCGATAGAGATTCGCTCATCCTATCACCAATATTTATTAGCCTCTCCTCTCTCCAGTTTCGAAGCGTCCTGCGAGGTGCTTGAAGATGGGATAAACCGTTATTACACCTACACCTCAGGTCCCTCTATCGACAAATTTCTGCGTCAGATCCTTGATTGCCGGACCATGATCGATAAAGAGGGGGTTACCATAATGGAGGAGCAACTCAATGAACTAAGAGACCGCATTTTTCAACATCAGGAACAGTTTGGTGATTCCGAGTTTTTTGTAACCTTCAGAATTACCGATGACAGAAAACCCATCCCCGGGGTCCACGCGCCATAATCACCATGCATCTATACAGACGCCTCCTCTTTCTACTACTCTTTTTACCATCTACGCTCATGGCAGCGGATGATGATGAGATGACTATAACCTTTGATGAGAACAGGTTTTATATCTTTTCAGCCGGAATCAATGGCCAAAAAGGGGTGGGTGAGATCTTCTCTTATCAATATGGAGAGAAGATTTACCTATCC
>JADFYS010000421.1 GCA_015232955.1 Gammaproteobacteria bacterium | reverse complement strand
CCGTTGATTCCGCGAACGATACCATCTCCCCAGCCGAGGATGAGGGAGGCCTCCTCATTGTGATAGGTGATCTCTCCGCCACGGTTGAAGGTTAGAAGCCCCTCTCCTGCAGCATCGAGGATCTGAGAATTTCGGCGATGAATCTCCTCCACTGCTAGCTGATAGTTGTGGCGTTCAGTGATATCTCGGCCGTTGATAACCACCTCATGTTCACCGTTATTGCCAAGAGTGTGCTTGAGCTTGAGTTCAATCCAGATCTGAACACCGTTAAGCTCCTTGCCGGGATAGACATTGGTCACCGTTGCTCCGAGCGGTTCAAGGGTCTGGAAGAGTGTTGCAATCTTCTCTTTTGGCTCATCAAGAAACTCACCAAGAGTATGTCCAGGGAGATCTCGATGATCGAGACCGAAGATCTGCTTAGAGGAGGGCGAGGCATATTTAACAACCCCATCAAGGGTTAGGCTGGCGATAAGATCGGTGGAGTTTTCGGCCAATAGCCGAAGCCGCTCTTCACTGCGTTGAATCACCTTCTCCGACATCGATTCAATAAGCGAGAGAGAGAGGGAGTTGGCGGCATCAATCTCCGCCTGACTCCAGGCGAGAGATTCTGTGAGATGAGTCTCTATCCAGGTTTCAAAAGATTTACGGGGAGAGACCTTGGTCTCCCCTCCCTCCTCGGCGATATACTTTTGAGGACGGCCGGCCCAGCGCATGGTTTTTACCAAGCTGGGGCGGAACCAGAGGATATAGCTCTCAAGGCGTTGATCGAGAGGGGCGAAGAGTAACCCGGCGTGATGGAGTTGTGCCTCAAGGGCGTTGTCCCGCTCCTCTCCCAGAAACTCGCCCAGGCACTGGCTGTGGAATACATTGTCGATCTTCTGGCCGCGTAGCCTGTCAACGATGGCGCTGACCACTTCAGGGGAGGGGACACTACCTAATGGGTGATGTTGACCCTCAATGGCGATTACGGCGCCATTGGCACGAACCAGTTCGAGCAGGGCGTCTTGAAGGAGGTGAACGACAGCAGCGATGTTGTTATTGCGGCGAATGAGTTCCGCAAATTCGTAGAGGGTGTTGCGCACCCTATTGTTGAGGCGATCCCGGTGGGAGAACTCCATATTCATCAGTTTGACCGACACCGTTCGCCCGATTAGCTCGTTCAACTCCCGCTCCCGCAGGGTGACCCGCTTTGGGTTAAAGTGGTGACAGGCGATCAATCCCCACAGCTTGCCGTTGTGGACCAGAGAGATGGTCAGGGTGGAGACCACTCCCATATTGCGCAGGTATTCAATATGGATCTGAGAGAGGCTGCGCAACCACGATAGACTAAGATCGATCTGGTGGAGGCTGCTGCTGGTGCTGTAAATGAGCGGTACCGGTTCGGCACCGACATCGGCGATAAGGCGGACAAGGTTACTGACATAGAGCTTGCGTGCCTGTGGTGGGATATCAGAGGCGGGAAAGTGGTTACCCAGGTAGGTGGCGGTGTGCACCGCCCTGCTTTCAGCGATTACCTCACCGTCCCAATTGCGATCGAATCGATACATCATCACCCGATCAAAGCGGTTGAGGAGACGCACCTGCTCCACCACCGCTTGGGCGTATTTTTGCAGGTTATCTTCAGCATCCAGCTTCCACAGAGCATCGCGAATCGGCACAAAAAGGGTATGAAAGGGATCCTCTGTGGTGTGGGGAGGGACCTCTATTTCGATAATGAGATGGTTCTGGGTGATGATGAGCTGTGTATCATGAACCTGCACCTCTCCCTCAACGGTTAGGGTTAGCGGGAGAATTTTCGCTTTGGAGTACTCCCCTTTGGAGGCAAAGGCAGAGACCTTCTGGAAAAACGGCTCACCCAGAAGTTGGGACAGAGGCAGGTTGAAAGCCTGCTGAGGGGAGAGCGGCAGAAGGTGTTTGAGGTTGGCACTCACCGCAACGATCTTCAGTTGCGATAGATCACACACCACCATAACCCCAATGGGCTGGATCTGGCCGATCAGGTGTAGCGCCTCCTGTGCACAGAGATCTAGTGGTTCAAACTGGTCATCCGCAGTAAACTCCGTCATTCTCTTATTCCTAGTGGTTGTTTCTGAATAAAATACCTTAAAACGGTGGTTTCAGAAAGCCGATGTCCTATATTTTGAGCGGTGACCATACGATTCCTGTTCTGGCCGGTCGCGATTGTCTTGGTGCTCAGGGAGAAGCGTGCAGACGGGAAGAGGAGCGTCGTCCATAAGGAAGATGGCAGATTGACAGACGAAAATGAATCAGCAAGGTAACCGTTTATACCCAAGACAGTTGGAAACGCTGGATTTCAGGGAGTCGGGAAGTGTGGCTATTCAAGGCATGAAGCCGCATGAATAGTCATTCTATTCAAAGGGTTCATAACGCACGACTGCAAGGATGCAGGAGGTAGTGCGAAGCAGGAGCCAGAGCCGAGAAGAGTCGC
>JADFYS010000420.1 GCA_015232955.1 Gammaproteobacteria bacterium | reverse complement strand
AACGCACCCTTCACGGTGTTCAACTGCGGATTTTAGGATGAAATGGCTGAAATTCATGGAAGCAGTTCGCCCTTGCTGAAAGTGTGCGACAGAACCGATCCAACCCAACCTCTTCGCTACAAAGTGCGCTCTCAGGGGAGAAAACGGTTGAGCATCCCCATCGGTTTGGCAAATTGGCCAACATTAGTGCCCATCACTTCGATGTTGTTGGTAATGGTAAAGAAGTGGCGATTCATCAAATTCATCGAACCGTTCACCCCCTTCATATCAAGATCCACCTGCTGCATCGATACCATGATATCCCCCATCGCGCTGCCAAAGCGGGGCATACGCTCCGCAATACTACGGGTGGCATCTGAGACTGCCGGCATGGTATCCATATAGCCGTCGAAGGAGGCCATGGTCTCGGTGATATTGACCATATTGGAGGAGATCATCACCACCTTGCCGTCCAACTCCTGAATCGTATCGACAATGGCAAACATGTCGGTGGAAAAGACCGTCAGGTAATAGACATTGACCATCGCCAGCATGGTGAGAAAGATTGAGACCAGGCGCACCATGATATTGGTACGACGAATATGGTAGAGCCGCTCGCTCTGATGGCGTTCGGCTACTACCTCCAGCTTGACGACAGTATTGGTCAGCTGGGCGATCACCTTACCCTGTTGTTCGTCGGTCATCATAACGCTAACGCCGCTTGATATGTCGAAGACTCCATGAGATCCACTGTTTTCAACTGTTTTTTGTATACCCACTCAAGGCAGAGGGAACATTCGGTTCACACTGCGCGCGGGCTGTGACATATAGCCCACCTCACTATTCATCCGTTGAACACTACTATCCATCCGCTCTGCCGTCGACTTCATCAGATCACTCTGGATCCGAAGCGCCCCCAGCTCTTGGGTGATCAGCTGCATCTCATCCCGAATGACATTGACCCGCTGTAACAGCTTCTCCATTTCGTTATCCATCTTCGGCATCTCCTTCCCGATCTCGGGCAGGTAGGAGACATTCTGCTCCATTCGAAACATAATGGAGTCGATCTGCTCCATGTGGGCGGTCACTACATCAAATGAGTGGTTCATCCCCGAAACTGCGGTGGCGATGAGGCTCACCTGTGTCGCCATCACATAGAGCATGACAAAGATGGAGATCCCGATTAAAACCAGGAAGACCAGACCGAAGCGAATGGAGTTTTTAATCCGATCCCCCAGCCGATCCTGTACCTTCATAATCCAGCGGATCGCACGATCAAAATGGCGGATGGTACTGGTCAGCTCGTTAAAAGTGCTATCGCTATTTTCCATAGAGAGAGGTTCCCGACACTCCGGAATATTACACCAAAAATCATCAACTAACCGCGGCTAAACAGAAGTTGGCATGCCCTATCAATTATACCCAACAACCCTGAAAACGCTGATTGCAGAAAGCCGGTAAGTGTGACGCCCGAGCGTATAGAATAACTATTCATGCGGCTTCATGCCTTGAGTAGCCACGCTTATCGACTCCCTGAAATCGACTGTTTCCAACGCTCTTGAGTATAACAGCAGTTTCTAATATTACGACGAAGTTACAGCCCGCTTAATGTAGCACATTTTCGCCTGCAGGATGGTCGGAACACCCCCCTTTTTCCCAAATCACCCCTGCACTCAGACGGAATCCACTAAAAGGGATCTCTCTCTGTTGAGGATCCTTCACCACCAGACGACGATGATCCACTTCTCGCAGAGAGTGTTCCTGCTCCACCCGTTGCCCCACTCCCGGAATCCGCCCGAGATCGGTCACCACCTGTTGTGCATTCTCTTGCAGAGAGAAGAGGCCGAGGGAGATCGTGCCGTACAGACCTTGAGAGCGGATAATATAGTAGTCCTCGAACCCAAACCGACCCAGGGCGCGGAGAATCTCCTCCCCATCTTCCGGTGAGGTTGGGGTGATATAGAGCCAGTAGCGGGAGACTCTCCTCATCGCCACCCCCTCGTCAACCACAGTGTAGCCCTGATCCTGTAGCTGTTGCCGGAGATAGCTATAACGCCTCTCACTCCAGCGGCCCAACAGGGTATAGCAGAACGACACCTCTCCTGAGCGCCTCCCCGCGGCTGAGGGGGTCAACCCCCCGTGATAGATGAAGATCGATCCTCGCTCTGCTACGCCCCCCCCTGAAGGGGGGGAGGCGGTAGCCAGTTTCTGACGCAGAGGGGGGAGTCTCTCCAGCTCTGTAAAGAGTACCATCGCTTCCTCCTGCAGTGCAGTTGAATCGACCTCATCGACCTCTTGGCGGGGGTCAACCTCCAGCACAAAGTTAACACCACCCAAAATCAGATTAAGGAGCAGTGTCAGCAGAAAGAAGAGCTTCATCCTAAAATCCGCAGTTGACCGCTGTATATTTCCATCAAGATAATGATTATGCAATGAAATTCACAATATTTCAGCTTCACCTATTGGGTGAACCCCGCTACA
>JADFYS010000041.1 GCA_015232955.1 Gammaproteobacteria bacterium | reverse complement strand
GGCACTACCGATCATCGATGAGAGTAGTATCCTCCGCAGAGAGTTGCCGAGGGTATGTCCAAATCCACGCTCAAGGGGTTCAAGAGTCACCTTAGAGTGGTTATCGCTAATCTTTTTGACACCAACGAGTCGTGGCTTGAGTAATTCGAGCTCTTCGGCTTGCATGGAGTATCCTTATATCTAATTCTGAATAACCCGAACCATCCTCCGCTCAGTAAAGACCGAAGGGCAGTACCATAATCGACCGCGAGGGTCGATTACTTGGAGTAGAGTTCTACTACCAGCTGCTCCTGAATCTCTGCGGGGAGATCTGCACGATCAGGGATCACTTTCATCACCCCTTGGAGTTTGGTGCCATCGACCTCAAGCCAATCAGGTACGCCTCGCTGCTGTGCCATTTCAGATGCGCTCTTAATGCGAAGCTGCTCTTTGGCCTTAGGGGATATGGTGATCGCATCACCGGGAAGTACTTTATAGGAGGGGATATTGATCCTCTTTCCATTGACCAGTATGGCATTATGACGCACCAGTTGCCGTGATTCGGTACGCGAACCACCAAAGCCCATGCGGTAGACAATATTATCAAGACGGGTCTCAAGTAGCTGGAGCAGATTCTCACCGGTCGAACCCTTACGACGGTCGGCCTCTTTGTAGTAGAGACGGAACTGGGTCTCAAGGACGCCATAGATACGGCGCATCTTCTGCTTCTCGCGCAGCTGCAAGGCGTAGTCAGAGAGTCTTGTCCGGCGCTGACCATGCTGTCCTGGAGGATAGGGACGGTTCTCCATTGCACATTTACTGGTGTAGCACTTCTCTGCTTTTAAAAACAGTTTTTCACCTTCACGACGGCACTGTCGACATTTAGAGCCTATATACCTTGCCACTTAATCTCTACCTCTTAATTCTTATAAACGGAGTATCTGATGGTTTAACGGATGTCTGCAGAGCAGGTTATACTCGCCGCCTTTTGGGTGGACGACAGCCGTTATGGGGAATTGCGGTCTTATCCTCAATACTGGTTATCTTGAAACCGAGGTTATTGAGGGCACGCACAGCGGAGTCACGACCAGGACCGGGACCACGAATCCAGACATCGAGGTTTTTCATCCCGAACTCCTGCGCGGTCGCACCGGCATTTTCAGCCGCAATCTGCGCTGCAAAAGGGGTACTTTTTCTAGAGCCGCGGAAGCCTGAACCACCAGCAGTTGCCCAGCAGAGGGCGTTACCCTGTCTGTCACTAATGGTAACTATCGTATTATTGAAAGAGGCATGGACATGAGCAATGCCGTCAACGACACTCTTTTTTTCCTTTTTTCTCGTCTTGCCTGATGATTTTGCTTTAGCCATTAAAATTTTTCCTGGAATTGACTTTCGAAGATGGTGCCGCGTTAGAACAGAGAGTGCTAGCGCTTAATGGGGCGTCGTGGTCCCTTGCGGGTACGGGCATTGGTCTGTGTCTGCTGACCACGAACCGGCAACCCTCGGCGGTGGCGGATCCCACGATAGCAACCGAGATCCATCAACCGTTTGATATTCATTGAAATTTCACGACGGAGATCACCTTCAACATTATATTTGGCAACCTCTTTCCGCAGCGCCTCTACCTGATCTTCGTCGAGATCCTTAACCTTTCTTTCCGGTGCGACCCCAGTGGCAGCACAGATCTCTTTTGCTCTGGTCGATCCGATACCAAATATGGTGGTCAGAGCGATGACAGTGTGTTTTTGTACAGGTATATTAATTCCGGCAATACGGGCCATAAAGGCGCTCCCTAAATCTTACTCAATCTTGTCGATAAAAATCAATGGTTCTGCGGTGAACCAGCCATTATATTCTGCTTTAGCCTCGCCATCAAGCGGGCTTTTGCAAATTATCCTTGACGCTGTTTGTGTCGTGCGTCTGCCGCACAGATGACTCTTACTGAACCATTGCGACGAATTATTTTACAATTTCTACACATCTTTTTGACTGATGCTCTGACTTTCATAACGATCTCCGATTATATTAGCTAGATTCCGCTGCGACCGTAACCTTTGAGGTTGGCCTTCTTCATTAAACCTTCATATTGATGGGACATCAGATGTGACTGCATCTGCGCCATAAAGTCCATCACCACCACCACAATAATGAGAAGTGAAGTTCCACCAAAATAGAACGGTACATTCCATGAGAGGATAAGAAATTCGGGGAGAAGACAGACCGCTGTGATATAGAACGCACCTGCGAGAGTCAACTTGCCAAGGATGTTATCGATATATCTTGCTGTCTTCTGTCCGGGGCGAATCCCGGGAATAAAGGCACCAGAGCGCTTGAGATTATCTGCAGTCTCATTGGGGTTAAACATCAGCGCTGTATAGAAGAAACAGAAAAAGATGATCGCCAAAGCATAAAAGAGGACATAGAGAGGCTGTCCGGGCGAGAGGGTTGAAGTGATATCCTGAAGCCAACCAAACCCTTCAACATTACCAAACCAGCCACCAAGTGTAGCTGGAAAGAGGATGATACTTGAGGCAAAGATAGGGGGGATAACCCCAGCCATGTTCACCTTTAATGGAAGATGGCTCGACTGTGCTGCATAGAGTTTACGCCCCTGCTGTCGTTGAGCATAGTTGACCGTAATCCGTCGTTGTCCCCGCTCTACAAAGACCACAAGACCTGTAACCATAATAGCAATGGCAAATATTACAAGTATCAATGCAGCATTGAGCTCACCGGTACGCGCAAGTTCTAAAGTACCGCCGATCGCTGAAGGGAGGCCTGAAACGATACCTGCAAAGATGATAATAGAGATACCGTTGCCGATTCCCCGTTCAGTGACCTGCTCTCCGAGCCACATCAGGAACATAGTTCCGGTGACCAGGGTCACAACTGCGGTTAAGCGAAATATATAGCCGGGGTCTATGACCACTGTCATGTTGCCGGGTGCCACCTGACTCTCGAGCATCACAGCAACACCAAGCCCCTGAAAAGTGGCGAGTGCCAGTGTTCCGAAACGGGTATATTGAGTGATCTTGCGTTTCCCTGATGCCCCCTCTTTACTTAACTGTTCAAGCTTGGGAGAGACCTTGGTGAGCAGCTGAACGATGATAGAGGCAGAGATGTAAGGCATAATTCCGAGGGCGAAGACAGAGAAACGCTGCAAGGCACCACCCGAGAACATGTTAAACATGTCAAGGATCGTCCCTTTTTGCTGTTCAAACAGCGCCGCAAGTGCCACCGGGTCGATCCCGGGAACCGGGATATGGGCACCGATACGAAATACCAGTAGCGCCCCCAACACAAACAGAAGTCGTTGCTTCAGTTCGGTGAGTTTTCCACCAGATAACATCCCTGCCATCGCTGAAGCAGAAGAAGACATCGTTACGCCTCTACTGTGCCACCCGCTGCAGCAATAGCCGCAGCAGCACCCTTAGTGACCGCCAAGCCACGAACCGTCACCGATTTAGTGAGCGACCCTGAGGCGATGATCTTAACTCTTAAGATATCTTGACGAATTAAGTTAGCCGCTTTTAAAGTGACGAGATCGATGATCCCGCTCTCAATCTTCTCCAGTTCGTGGAGGCGAATCTCATCTACGGTACGACCGACACGAGAGGTGAAACCAACCTTTGGCAGGCGTCGTTGAAGGGGCATCTGTCCGCCTTCAAATCCAACCTTATGAAAGCCTCCGGAGCGCGACTTCTGTCCCTTGTGACCACGACCACAGGTCTTACCCCAACCGGATCCGATACCGCGCCCGACTCTTTTCTTTGACTGCTTGCTGCCGGGGGCAGGAGATATCTCATTTAATTTCATCACAATTACCCCACAACCTCTACCATATAGGAGACTTTATTAATCATCCCGCGAACAGCCGGCGTATCTTCGACTTCAACCACATGGTGCATCCGTCTCAAACCGAGACCGGTGACACACGCCTTATGGCGGGGGTGACGACCAATGGTGCTTTTGATCAGTTTTACCTTAATTTTTTGCGACACAGTCCTACTCCAAGATTTCCTGAACGCTCTTGCCCCGTTTGGCAGCAATGGTCTCTGGCGAGGCGATAGAGGTGAGTCCGTTGATCGTTGCCCGCACCACATTGGTTGGATTGTTACTCCCAATGCACTTAGCGAGAACATTATTGACCCCGACCACTTCGAACACAGCACGCATTGCACCACCGGCAATGATTCCGGTACCCTCAGATGCCGGCTGCATATAGACCTTGGCACCACAGTGCGAAGCCGTAACCGCATATTGGAGTGATTCCGCTGCGGTGACATGGACCTGGCGCATACTCTTACGCGCGTTCTCCATCGCCTTGGAGATGGCCAACGGCACCTCTTTTGACTTTCCGGTACCGAAACCGACTCGGCCTTTACCGTCACCAACCACTGTCAATGCCGTAAATCCAAACTGACGACCACCTTTAACCACTTTTGAGACCCGGTTTACACCGATAAGCTTCTCAATAAAGCCGTCACTAGGTTCTGCTATTTCTGGTTTTGCCATAACTAACCCTTAAAATTCCAGTCCGTTTTCGCGTGCAGCATCTGCTAATGCTTTAACACGGCCATGGTACTTGTAGCCCGAGCGGTCAAACGCCAGCTGTTTTACACCAGCAGCAATGGCTCTCTCAGCCAGAAGTTTACCTACCGCTTTCGCAGCCTCAATATTGCCTGTGCCTTTCAATTCGGACTTCACCGAAGTGAGAAGTGTTGAAGCGGATGCCACTACTGTAGAACCATCTGCTGAAGTCACTTGGGCGTAGATATGTCTGGGTGTCCGGTTGACAGAGAGGCGGTGAACCCCCATCTCCCGAATCTTTGCCCGGCCGCGACTGGCGCGACGAATTCTAGCTTCATTCTTAATATGCATTGTATGCGCCCTTACTTCTTCTTCGCTTCTTTACGGATTATTCGTTCACCTGTGTAGCGAACACCCTTCCCTTTATACGGCTCCGGTGGGCGATAGGCGCGAATATTGGCGGCGATCTGGCCAATCTGCTGCTTGTCATTCCCTTTTATCACCACCTCTGTCGGGGTAGGTGTCTCGATCGTTACCGCATCGGGGATCGGGAAATCAACCGGGTGGGAGAAGCCGAGCGTTAAGTTTAGAACTGTGCCTTTTACCTGCGCACGATAACCAACTCCTACCAACTCTAACTTCCTCTCAAAACCGGTGCTGACGCCGGTAATCAGGTTATTCACCAACGCTTTGGTGGTACCTACCATCGCCAGTGCAGCGCGATTTCCCGTCTGTAGCGGTGCGAACTTCACTTCGCTTTCACTCTGATCCATCTTCACCGAACTGTTCATGGTGATCGTGAGGGATCCAAGCTTTCCGGTCGCAGTAATCTCTTGCCCAGATTGGGTAATCTTCACCCCATCAGGGAGCGTAATTGCGTCTAATACTCGTGACATCGTCTCCCCCTACTCCACTGTGCAGATGATTTCACCACCGTGCCCCGCCTTGCGGGCAGCACGATCGGTCATCATCCCTTTTGATGTGGATACGATACAGATACCGAGTCCACCCAGAATTTGGGGGATGTCGTCTTTCGATTTGTAGACCCGTTGTCCCGGGCTACTTACCCGCTTAATCAGATCAATTACAGGCTTACCCATGTAGTACTTCAGTTCCACTTTAAGGGTAGGCTTGCCATCGATATCCTGTTCTGAAAAACCGCTGATGTAACCCTCATCTTTAAGGACCACAGCAATCGACTTTTTCGCCTTGGATGAGGGCATTGCCACCTCAGCCTTGGATGCAGATAACCCGTTACGAATTCGGGTCAACATATCTGCAATCGGATCAGTCATGCTCATGCCAAAAAATAACTCCGTCTGTTATGTTGAATAAATTGTTACCAGCTGGCCTTACGCAGACCAGGGACATCGCCGCGCATCATCGCTTCACGCAATTTTGTACGGGAGAGACCAAACTTGCGAAAATAGCCGTGCGGGCGTCCGGTGATACTGCAGCGGTTGCGTTGACGAACAGGAGAGGAGTCACGAGGAAGCTTCTGTAGTTGGACATTCAGTGCTTCACGCTCTTCAAAGGTGATCTCACTACTGTTCAACTTCCCCTTAATTTCCGCCCGTTTCGCTGCGTATTTTTTGACTAAACGCTCTCTTTTCAGTTCACGCTGTAACATCGACAGTTTGGCCATAGTATTGTTTAACCTTTTAGTGGAAAGTTAAAAGCCTTGAGAAGAGCGCGCGCCGCTGCATCACTCTTGGCCGTGGTGGTGATAGAGATATCCATCCCGCGAATTTTATCGATGCGGTCGTAATCGATCTCGGGAAAGATGATCTGCTCACGAACCCCCATACTGTAGTTTCCACGGCCGTCAAACGCCTTGGGGCTGAGTCCACGAAAGTCACGAACACGGGGAATAGCGATGGTCACCAGACGGTCGAGAAATTCATACATCTTCTCACGACGCAGCGTCACCTTGCAGCCAACAGCCATATCTTCACGGATCTTGAATCCAGCGACAGATTTACGCGCCTTGGTAACAATTGGCTTCTGACCAGCGATTCGAGTCATATCCTCAACCGCATGCTCCATCACCTTTTTATCGGTAGCGGCTTCACCCACACCCATATTGATCGTAATCTTGGTGATCTTTGGGATCTCCATCACATTATCGATCCCGAGTTCCTGCTTTAGCTTTGGAACCACGCTCTCTTTATAAAATTTCTCTAACCTTGCCATGTTCTACTCCACGACTATGCGTCGATGGCCTCACCAGTTGACTTAAATACACGAATTTTATTGCCATTATCGAGAATCTTGAACCCGACACGGTCAGCCCGCTGCTCCAGAGTGTTATAGATCGCAACATTGGAGATCGCGAGGGGCATCTCCTTATCGATGATACCTCCCTGGATCTGGGCGTTAGGATTTGGCTTCTGGTGCTTCTTGGCAATATTGACCCCATCTACAGTCACTTTCAGACCTGAGACAGCGTTAATCGTTCCCTTTACGCCTTTATCCTTTCCTGCTATCACGACCACCTGGTCGCCTTTTTTTAACTTATTCATGTCGTATCCGTCCTGCTTCAGAGTACTTCCGGTGCGAGAGAGATGATCTTCATAAACTTCTCTCCCCGCAACTCATGGGTTACTGGCCCGAAGATACGGGTCCCAATCGGCTGATGCTGGTTATTCAGGATAACCGCAGAGTTTGAGTCAAAACGGATAAGCGAGCCATCTGAGCGACGAACTCCCTTTTTGGTTCGCACAATCACCGCGTTATAGACATCGCCTTTTTTAACCTTACCCCGAGGAATCGCCTCTTTGACACTGACCTTGATTACATCGCCTATGCCGGCATAGCGACGATGTGAGCCTCCCAGCACCTTGATGCACTGAACGACGCGCGCGCCACTGTTGTCAGCAACAGTTAGTTTTGTCTGCATTTGAATCATGGAACAATCCCCAGTAAGCCTTAAATTTCACATCCCTCAGCGAGAGGGCGCGAGATAATATCACCAAATAAGTCAAAGCCCAAGAACTATTTGCCCTTGGGCCTTGAGTTTTTTAAATCGTCTGCAGGTAGAGGGGGTGATTCCCCTCAATTAACGGTCGAGAGGAGTCTAGCTCGCCTTCTCTTCGATACGAACCAGCTGCCAGCTTTTGCTCTTGGAGAGAGGTCGGCACGACTCAACAGAGACAATGTCGCCCATTCCACACTCGTTGTTCTCATCATGGGCATGAATTTTGGTAGAACGCTTGACATACTTGCCGTAGACGGGATGTTTCACCTTTCGTTCTACCAAGAGCGTAATAGTTTTATCCATCTTGTTACTCACCACTTGACCACTGATGGTCTGTGCCTGACTCTTTTCTGTGCTCATGCTTCTGCCTTCTCCACAAGAATAGTCTCAATTCGGGCAATATCTTTCCGAACCGCCCTGAAGCGATGAGGCTGCTTCATCTGACCAATTCCGCGTTGCATCCGTAAGTTAAACTGTTCACGAAGCAGCCCCTTGAGTTCACTCCTCAGTTCGCTCTCGTCTTTTTTTCGTAGATCCGCTGCCTTCATCACAATATCGTCCGCTTTACAAATGTTGTCTTGATCGGAAGTTTAGCTGCTGCAAGTTGGAACGCCTCGCGAGCAATCGTCTCGTCAACCCCCTCCATCTCGTAGAGCATCCGTCCAGGTTGAATCTGTGCCACCCAATACTCGACGCTCCCCTTACCTTTACCCTGACGCACTTCCAACGGCTTTTCTGTGATCGGCTTGTCGGGAAAGATCCGAATCCAGATCTTGCCACCGCGTTTGATATGGCGCGTCATTGCCCTTCTTGCCGCCTCAATCTGGCGCGCAGTAATCCGGCCGCGGTCAGCAGCTTTGAGACCAAACTCGCCAAAGCTGACCTTGTTTCCGCTCATTGCCAGGCCGCGGTTGCGACCTTTCATCTGTTTTCTGAACTTCGTTCGTTTTGGTTGCAGCATTCTACTATCTCATCTCGTTTTTATGCCGGAACGCCCTTCTTGGGCGACGCACTGCTCTTATCTGCATCAGACAGCTCTGCCTGATCATAGACTTCGCCTTTAAAAATCCAGACCTTCACCCCGATAATGCCATAGGTGGTGTTGGCCTGAGCAACTCCATAATCGATATCTGCACGGAGTGTATGCAACGGTACGCGCCCCTCCCGATACCACTCGCCGCGGGCAATCTCCGCCCCATTGAGTCGACCACCGACATTAATCTTGATCCCCTTGGCACCCAGGCGCATCGAATTGGTGACCGAGCGTTTCATCGCTCTACGGAACATAATGCGTCGTTCAAGCTGTTGCGCGACACTCTGGGCAACCAGCGTTGCATCAAGCTCAGGCTTGCGCACCTCTTCGATATTAATATGGACAGGACAGCCCATCATCGCCGAGATCTTGTTACGAAGTTTCTCGATATCCTCACCCTTTTTCCCGATCACCTGCCCTGGACGCGCGGTAAAGATGGTGATGCGTGCGTTCTGAGCCGGTCGCTCAATCTGAATGCGACTCACCGAAGCCTGTTCCAGCGCCTTCTGCAGATAGCTACGCACTTGAAGATCGATACCAAGATACTTGCCATAATCCTGACTGTTGGCGTACCACTTAGAAGTCCAGTCTTTGGTGATGCCAAGACGAATACCGATTGGATGTACTTTTTGACCCATTAGAAACCTATCCTACTTTTCTGCGACCATGACAGTCACGTGACTTGTCCGCTTCAGAATACGGTTACCGCGACCCTTTGCCCTGGCACGCATCCGCTTCATTACCGGCCCCTGATCGACAAAGATTGTCGACACCATCAGCTCATCAACTTCGGCACCGTCATTGTGATCGGCATTCTGAATGGCCGACTCCAGTACCTTCTTAATGATTGCAGCCCCTTTTTTGTTACTGTAGGCCAGCTCTTCTATCGCTTTCTCCACATGCAGGCCACGAATGGTGTCCGCCACCAGACGCAGCTTTTGTGGCGAGATACGGATATTCGTCAGTTTTGCGCTTGTTTCGCTCATCGCTCTCTCCCTCTACCTTTTGGCTTTGCGGTCAGCCAGGTGACCGCGAAAGGTTCTGGTTGGAGCAAATTCACCCAGCTTATGGCCAACCATATTCTCGTTTACCAACACCGGAACATGCTGTTTACCATTATGAATAGCGATGGTCAGACCCACCATCTCTGGCAGTATCATCGAACGGCGCGACCAGGTCTTAATCGGTCTACGGCTATTGCTCTCTACCGCCGCTGTGACCTTTTGTGCCAAATGGTGGTCGACGAAAGGTCCTTTTTTGATTGATCGTGGCATAGATTTACCTCAGTTACTTCTTATTGCGACGACGCACGATGAGGGCATCTGTCCGCTTATTCTTACGGGTTTTGTATCCCTTGGTCGGGACACCCCATGGGGTTACCGGATGACGACCACCCGAAGTTCTCCCCTCACCACCACCATGCGGGTGATCGACAGGGTTCATCACCACACCACGAACAGTAGGTCTGACCCCCCTCCAGCGGGTGGCGCCAGCCTTACCGAGTTTACGCAGGTTGTGCTCACTGTTGCTCACTTCACCGATGGTTGCCATACACTCCGACAGCACCTTACGCATCTCACCCGAACGGAGACGAAGCGTAGCGTAGATCCCCTCTCTGGCGACCAACTGTATCTGGGCACCTGCGCTTCGGGCCATCTGTGCACCTTTACCAGGTTTCATCTCAACACAGTGAATGGTAGTTCCCACCGGGATATCGCTCAGTTTAAGCGCATTTCCCACTTTAATGGCAACTCCGGTTCCCGACTCGACACTATCTCCGGGAAGCAGTGACTTCGGTGCGATAATATATCTCCGCTCACCATCTGCATACTTAATCAGCGCGATATTGGCGGTGCGGTTTGGATCATATTCAAGCCGCTCTACCACACCCGGCACTCCCTCTTTATCGCGCTTAAAGTCGATAATACGGTAGTGCTGCTTGTGGCCACCACCACGGTGGCGGGTAGTGATACGACCATTATTATTACGACCGCCCGATTTAGACTGTTTCTCCAGCAGGGCACTATGGGGTGCACCTTTATGGAGGGTCTCATTGACCACCTTGACAACAAAGCGACGGCCTGCTGAGGTGGCTTTCATCTTAGCTACTGGCATCTGGACTCTCCTTAACTAAAATCCGCTCCACCCAGGAGGTCGATCTCATCACCCTCCTTCAAAGTGATATAAGCCTTTTTCCAGTCATTACGCTTCCCTTCCTTATTCCGAAAGCGCTTGACCTTACCCTTTACATTCATCATTGTGACATTGGTTACCACAACTTCAAACAGCTGCTCGATCGCAGCCTTGACCTCACCCTTGGTGGCATCGGTCACTGTTTTGAATACATACTGATTGCTGGAATCACCGACCATCGCACTCTTTTCGGAGATCACAGGAGAGAGTAACACTTTCATTAAACGCTCTTCGTTCACGCCAACATCTCCTCAACTTGCTTTAGTGCGGCTACAGTAATGACAACTTTATCCACTGCCACCAGACTCACCGGATCGATCTGACTCGCTACGAGCAGACCTACACCTGCGAGATTACGGGCCGAGAGGTAGAGATTATCATCGACATCTGCGGTAATAATGAGGCACTCTGTAAGCCCCATCTCTTTTAACTTCTGCAGCAGCAGTTTTGTTTTGGGCGCTTCGACCTTAAACTCATTGACCACCAGCAGTCGCTGTTGACGCACCAGTT
>JADFYS010000419.1 GCA_015232955.1 Gammaproteobacteria bacterium | reverse complement strand
AGCCGATCCTCGGTCAGGGAATTGAGAGCGGTGCCCTGAATGCCAAGATCGATCTCAAGAGTACAAAGCGCAAGATTAAGGGGGTGGCCAACCTTGAGCTGAATCAGCTCAACCTCTTTGCCGTGGCAGGGGATGCCACCGCCAAGGCGCTGCAGAAGGGGGCGGGTAAGAAAGAGGTGGGGGGGACGGCACTACCGTTAGACGCCTCGTTGGGGATGTTGCGTGATGATCACAACAATATCAAACTCAAGCTGCCGATCTCCGGTGATCTTGATGCCCCCGATATCAACATCAATGATGCGATCAATACCGCGGTGACCAAGGCGGCACGAGAGGCGGCCTTCTACTATCTCGCCAACACCTTGCAGCCGTTTGGTGCCATTATGCTGGTGGCCAAGGCGGCAGATGCGATCAACTCCCATGTCCGGCTGGAGCCGATCCACTACCCCCCGGGGGTGGTGGTGTTGAGTGAGAGCGGCCGCGACTATCTGGGGAAGTTGAGTAAGCTGCTAAAGGAGCGGAAAGAGATCAAGATCAAGGTGTGCGGAGTGGCGTGGGAGGCGGATCGTCAGCAGCTGTTGCTGCAAAAACAGAACGCTGCTCCCACTGCACAAGCTCAACCCGAAGTGAAGGCGGCCGACAATAAGAGCGAGAAGAAGGGTAACGAGCCGCCCCCTGCGGTCGTTACCGATGAAGAGTTGCTGGCGTTGGCGCAACAGCGGGCAGAGGGGGTTCGAAAAGAGGTGGCCTCCATTGACAAAGGGTATGCGACACGCCTCATTTCGTGCCGTCCGACGCTGGGGGAGAAGGGTGGAACCAGCGGAAGTGTAGTCGAAGTGGCCGGTGTCGATCTTCAGATCTAACGCGGTTATCTCCTCGCTCTTCTCACCCTCCCCCTTGGCGCTGCGGCGGATACGCCATGATCTGTTGTCACTCTGGTCGCTGCTGTGGGCGCTGCTACTGCTCTGTCCAACCCCTTCAGGTGCAGAGGTGGTGGAGATCGGTGTCCTCAGTCACCGTGGTGATGATCTGACGCTGGCTCACTGGCAGCCGACCGCAGACTACCTGACCACTGCCGTGGCGGGGTTTGAGTTTGAGATTATCCCGCTCCACTTCAGCCGTATCAATGAGGCGGTGGAGCTGGAGTTTGTCGATTTCCTTCTTGTCAATCCCGGGATCTATGTTGTGCTGGAGGTGAGTCACGGCATCTCTCGTCTCGCCACGCTCAATAACCGGGTGGGGGATCAGAACTTAAACCAGTTTGGCAGCGCCATTATCACCCGAAGTGATCGCGATGATATCAACACCCTGGAGGATCTCCGTCGGAAACGGTTTCTGGCGGTGGATGAGCGATCGCTCGGAGGGTTTCAGATGGCGTGGGGGGAGCTGCTGGAGGCGGGCATTGATCCCTATCGTCACTTCTCGCAGCTGGAGTTTAGCGGCAATCACGACAGCGTCGTTCTGGCAGTGGCCGCAGGGGAGGCGGATGCAGGGACCGTAAGAACCAACATCCTCGAACGGATGGCCGCAGAGTTGGCGATTGATCTCCAGCAGTTTAAGGTGATCCATCCGATCGGGGAGGGGAACTTCCCCTTTGTCCGGAGTACCCGCCTCTTTCCCGAGTGGCCGCTGAGCAAACTGAAGCACACCCCGTCTGCTCTGGCGCAGCAGGTGGCGGTCGCCCTCCTCAATATGCCGGCACAACATCCGGCGGCAGAGGCGGGGAACTATGGTGGCTGGACCGTCCCCCTCGACTACCAGCCGGTACACGAGCTGTTTCAGCAGCTCAGGCTCCCCCCCTACCACCACAACGACTTCACTCTGAGTGATGTCATTCAGCGCTACTGGTTGTGGTTGGTGGCATGCTCTATTCTGCTGCTGCTGTTTCTACTTCTCCTCTACTGGATCTGGCTTTTGAACCGTCAGCTCTACCGAGCCAAATCCTCGCTCGAGGCGCAGCATCTGTTAATTCTCAATTCAGTCGCTGATGGCATATACGGGGTCGACTGTAATGGGAACTCCACCTTTGTCAATCGGGCGATGGAGGAGATGACCGGCTGGAAGTCGGAGGAGATGGTCGGTTTTAATCAGCACGAGATGCTCCACCACACCCGCATCGATGGTTCACCCTTTCCGGTGACCGAGTGTCCGGTCTACGCCACCTGTCACGATGGCGAAGAGCGCTATATCCGCCAGGATCTCTTCTGGCGTAAGGACGGTACCTCATTTCCGGTGGAGTACGCCTGCTCCTCTGTTCGTAACGACAGTGGCGAGGTGGTGGGGAGTGTGGTGGTGTTTCGTGATATCGGCGAGAAGAGACGCATCGAGGCGGCGGAGCGGCAGCATCAGCGCGAGCTGGCCCATATCGGTCGCCTCAATACCATGGGAGAGATGGTGGCGGGGATCGCTCATGAGATTAATCAGCCGCTCACCGCCATCACCTCCAGTGCCCAGGCCTCTATCCGCCTGCTTGATGCC
>JADFYS010000418.1 GCA_015232955.1 Gammaproteobacteria bacterium | reverse complement strand
ATCTGGCATGATCATTAGCGTGAAATACATTTCATAATCGAGGGTGACGCCGCACCATTCATGCAAGTTAGGTTTAATCACCTACCCCTAAAATATCTGGAAACAATCAATTTTGGTAACTATACCCAAGATACTTGGAAACCCGGGTTCCAGAAAGCCGATAAGCGCGATCGTCTATCTGTGGATGGTAACCGCTCTGGACTAGAAGAGTTCAAATTGTCTGCTTGGGAAGTGGCAGCTAAAGCTGCTTCCTACATCTGGAATGCTGTCGATGGTGAGATAGGCGTTGTGACGCAACAGAACCTGTTTGACAATCGCCAGACCGAGGCCGGTGCCGCCGTTTTCACGGGAGCGGCTAACATCTGCTCGAAAGAAGCGTTCGGTAATGCGGGGAATATCCTCTTCGCTAATACCGATACCGTTATCGTTGACGATGAAACAGAACTCAGATGGGTCGATAGTGCAGGAGATGCAGATCTCGCCTCCATCCTGTGTGTAGCGGATGGCATTGGTGATGAGGTTATAAAAGGCGCTATATATCTCACGCTCATTTCCGAGAAGATGGACGCCACAGTCTGAGAGATCATGAATAGTAAGTATGATCGATTTCATCTGGGCGAGTGGCAGCAGCGCTCTGGTAAGATGTCCCACCATCTCCTTGATATCTATTGGGTGATGTTTAGCGTCGGCAAGCTGATGGTTTTCGAGCTGAGAGAGTAGAAGAAGATCATCGATAATCTGATTCATGCGATGGCTCTGTTGCTCCATCAGATCCAGCGCCTCCTCCCATTCAGAGAGTTTCCCCCCATCTGTTAAGGCGTCGTTCATGGTTTCGACAAAGCCGCAAAGGACGGTGAGCGGAGTACGCAACTCATGTGAAACATTGGAAATAAACTCTCGCTGCATCTGTTCCAGACGCTGACTATGGCTGATATCACGGGCAAAGAGTGCTCTCTGTTTTCGAGAGAGCTTGAAACACTCAATATTGAGGACAAAGTCGGAGTTCAGCGGAGACTTGATCTGAAGTGCCCCCTCAATTTTTGGTTTATCGAGGTATTCAACCAACGCCGGATTTCGGACAAATTGGGTAAGAGGGTGTCCCATGTCACTCTTCTGCAGACCGAGTAACTTTTTCGCATTCAGGTTAAACCAGGCAATGGAGTGATTATCTCGTTCGAGGATGATAAACGCCCCGGGGATCACATTGAAGATGTTGCGATAACGCGAGATCTGCTTGATCAGTTTCCGCTTATTGCGAAGTTGGCGCTGATGTTGTAACTGGAGGGTGTTCTGAATCTCGCCCAAGCATCCGGCAAGCTCCTGATGCTCTGGCGGAAAGCCTTCCTGGCACCATCTCTGAAGACGGCGGCTCTGATAGTGGTACCACAACAGAGATAGCAGCAGTCCAAGAGAGAGCAGCTCAAAAAAGGATCCACTTAGCCAGCCTCCAAGGAGAAAAGGGAGGATATGGAGGATCTGGTTTTCTAAAAGCCTCTTCATCTTGTTGAGGAGGGTGAGTGGGATGTTGATGCTATTTATTCGATACCCAACATACTTGGAAACACTGAAATTCAAGGTGTCGAGAAGCGTGGCTATTCAAGGCATGAAGTCGCATGAATAGTCACCCTATTCAAGGGCTTCATAACGCTCGAGCGTCGCGCTTACCGGCTTTCTGGAACCGGTGTTTTCAGGTATCTTGGGCATGATCCACGACAGTGAAGCGGTATCCTACCCCGCGAACGGTTTTGAAGTACTTGTCGACCCCATAGGGAGAGAATGCCTTGCGCAGACGAGTGATATGGACATCTACCGTCCGCTCTTCGATATAACCACCTCGATCCCAGACCCGATCCAGTAACTGGGTACGACTAAAGACCCGATTCTGGTTATTGATAAAGAAGCAGAGGATCTTATACTCCGTCAGTCCCAGTGGAATCTTTTTACCGTCACAGCTCACCACATAGGCGTGGAGATTGACCTTGATTCGACCCGCGGTCAGCTCAGACTCCACGGGTATAGGACTGGCACGACGCATTACCGCATGGATACGGGCCACCAGCTCCCGGGGAGAGAACGGCTTGACGATGTAGTCATCGGCGCCACTCTCAAGCCCCTTAACCCGTTCCTCTTCACTCACTTTTGCGGTCAACATGATGATCGGGATCTCTTTATAGGTCTCGTCCTTGCGAAGTTCTCGGGCATATTCGATACCACTGACATCGGGTAACATCCAGTCAAGGATGATGAGATCCGGACGATAGTCGGCCATACACTGACGGGCCTCTGTCACCGATTCTGCTTCGGAGACGGTAAAGTCCTCTTTGCTCAAGATCTGTTTCAACATCTTGCGGATGGCAAGTTCATCTTCAATGACAAGGATTAGTTTATGTAGCATATTTTATTATCCTAAAATCCGCAGTTGGACACCGTGAAGGGTGCGTTTGTGGTGGTGCAGTGCAACGAAGGCATGGATGCCGAAG
>JADFYS010000417.1 GCA_015232955.1 Gammaproteobacteria bacterium | reverse complement strand
GAGGGCTAAAACAGGCCAGGGGAGTGAATGGTTACGCTAACCCCCCTCAATCCCCCCTTGTCAGGGGGGAGGCTTTGGTGTTCTCTCCCTGCTAAGGAGATACCGATACTGACCGGTATTATTTCGAACTGCACTATCGCATCTAATGAGCGGGAGAAAACTGCGTCTCTGTGTAGCGTTGAGTAACATCGAGGAATCAGCCCAATGCTGATATCATATGTCATCATCATCTAAATCAGGAATTGAAGCCATGGCACTTAGCGCAAAGCAGAAGCAAAAGAAGACCGAACGCAAAAAACAGAAGCGCAAAATGGCGAAACCGCTGACGAGACTGTCGCAGCAGGGGCCCAGTGCACACTCTTACGCCCGATACCCCCTCCACGAATGTCTGGTTCCTCCTGATCTGTTTGACAATGGCATCGGTGTTATCGTCATCTCTAGATCTCTACCTGATGACGCTATCGCTGCCGCGGTGTTTCTCGTCGACACTTATTGTCTTGGTGTTAAGAACGCCTACTTCACTCTTCTGGACAGAGAGTATTACGATGGGGGTTTCAAGGAGGAATTGTACGACGGCTATGCGGATGGTGAGTTTCAGCGTACCCATCCCAGCTGTGCGATGAAAATTATCGAGGGTGCCAAGGCCTATGCTGCAGAGTACGGCTTCCAGCCTCATAAGGATTACCACAAGGCGATCCCTTTACTGAAAGGGATAGATCCCGCCGCCTGCCCGGTAAAGTATGACTTCGGCCATAAAGGCAAGCCGTTTTACATTCAGGGACCTCATGAGAGCGACAGTGATACCCGACGCATTATGAAGCGTATCCAGACTCACAAATCGTGAGGAACATTCAGAAACCAAACTGCTCTCGCTGCTTTTCCCAGAGATCGGGGAGTGGAGCCATAAAATCCGCCAGCGTCACCGTGCTTGGGTAAGTGCTGTAGAGAATCGTTTCCTGGATCTCCGGGGCCAGCAATGTCAGTCGTAAGATCCGTGAGGCGTAACTCGGACTGGTGATCCCTTCCTCTGCCGCCATCTCTTTGACCGTCTCATATTTCCCCTTTACCAACCAGCGGCTCCAGCGGTGGGCCCTAATCAGGGCGTTGAGGAGCAGGATGTCCGCTTCATGGTTGCGGTCAGTATTCACCATCTTGCTCTCCATGGGTTCGGGTATGGAGAGTATTGTCAGCATTACTGTCCGGGATGGACAGGGGGTAGTTGCGGGGTGATGAGGGTGGCGAAGAGTTAGATCGAAAAGGGCGACGCAAATTTTTGGCAGAGGCTACTTCCCCGGCTGTAATCCTTCCCTTTCATCCGATCTAGCCAGCGCAGGGTAGCTTCTCCCCGCCCCAAGGTTGTCAGGGAAACCTTGCCGTTTGGGTGAACAGCTGGTCCGGTGATTTCAATGAATTGAGCTGAGAGACTATTTTCACCAAACTATCGCACAAACAGTGCCATCACTATGCAATCTTGATACACTCACTTCACTCTGGATCGTGCTTCGGAGATCAACAGTTTCCGGTGATCCTGTAAAATGGTGTGATCACCCGTTAGAAAATCGCTATTTTCGAGCAAAAGCAGTGAGAAAAAAAGCAGATCGGCGTCGGAGATCAGCGGATCTGTTGAATAACTTGTTAGCTTCAGCAAGAAGAATGGTGCCATCAGTAACCGAGATAATGGTGAAAAATTATGAGAACATTGCATCCTCAATATATCGTTGATGAAAATCAAAATAAAACATCGGTAGTGTTGCCGATCAATGAATGGAATGAAGTTATAAACGCAATGGAAGAGCTCGAAGACATACAGGCGTATGATAATGCGAAAGCAAAGAATGATGAAATAATACCTTTTGAAAAGGCAATTGAAGAATTGAAAAAAGTTGACGTTTGATGAATTACACAATATCAATCAAGCGCAGCGCACAAAAGTCGCTTGGAAAAATAACATCAAACGACAGAGCTTTAATAATTGACAAAATACGCTTGCTTTCTGAAAACCCAAGACCAGCAGGTAGCAAAAAGCTGACTGGTAGAGAAGCATGGCGAATTAGGATAGGTAATTACCGTGTCATTTATGAAATTCACGAAGGTGAGCTATTAATCCTCGTGGTTGCAATCGGTCATAGAAGAGAAATATACAGATAAATTAAGCTAACATGCGCATCCAGCGGACGCGCCAAAGGCGCGCGCCGCTGATGCTTATCGTTATGCCCTCACCGAGTGCCTCCCATTTTCACCTGAATAAAATAAGATCAACTCCATGACCAGTACCCAACAATTTGACGAACTAAAAAGGCGCATCTGGCAGATTGCCAACGATGTGCGTGGCACCGTGGATGGATGGGACTTCAAGCAGTATGTGCTTGGCGCACTTTTCTACCGCTTCATCAGCGAAAATTTTTCCCGCTACATCGAAGGCGGCGATGAGAGCATTGATTACGCCAAGCTGGGTGACGACATCATCACCGACGAAATCAAGGATGATGCCATCAAG
>JADFYS010000416.1 GCA_015232955.1 Gammaproteobacteria bacterium | reverse complement strand
TAACCGGGTGGTAAAGAACGGTTCGGTTACCCGGGGCAGATCCTCTGCCTCTATTCCTTCACCATCATCCTCTACCTCTATCAGAAGGGCTGCCTCTTCACCCTGAATTTTTGACTCTAAACGGGTCGATATCCGTACCCCGGAGTTGCGGTCTGGTAGCGCCTGAAGCGCATTCATGATGAGGTTGATCATCACCTGCTCGAGCTGCTGAGGGTTGCCCTGCAGTGGTGGCAGATCGGGTGCCAACTGCAACTTCCAGTGGTCGGTATGTTTACGAATGGTGCTGGCGATAACCCGCTCTGCGGCGAGGATGATCTGATTGATATCGACCGCTACCCGCGGCTCTTCATAACTGTCGCGGCCGAGGTGTTTCAGGTTGGCGACAATCGCCTCGATGCGGCGACTGTTGGCGACGATTTCGTTCACCAACTCACGGATACTCTCCCCCTCTTTTGAAAATGAGAGGCCACCGAGGGAGAAGTCGCCGTTGTCGCGCTGAAATTCGCGTAGTATCGGCAGGGTATCCTGCCAGATACGGACAAATAGTGCCGCGCCGTTGTGAATGGCGTTGTTGGGGTTGTTGATTTCGTGTGCAACTCCGGTAGCGAGGACGCCGATGGAGGCCAGTCGGGCGTTGCGAATTGCCTGAGCTTCGAGATTTCTCTTTTCGGTGATATCGGTGGCGATGACCATCATCGCTGTCACCTGCTCTGCCTCCTGTATCGGCACCATGCGGATCTCTCGCCAGCTGCCGTCTTGCTGCCGGTAGGCAAAATGGGTGACGCGAGCCTGTTGAAAGGCTCTCTGCAGCTGGCGGTTGAATTCGTCGTGGCTCTGTGCTGGCAATAGCTCTGTTGCCGTTCCTGGTCTGCTGAGGTCGCTCCCCCCTTCGAGTGCAGCCCCTCGGTTTATCAGCAGGATCTTACCTGAACGATTGATGGTCATAATGGTGTCTGGTGACTGGTTAAAGAGGGTTCGCAGCTTCTGCTCTGACTCCTGAAGGGTATCCTCTGCCTGTTTGCGCTCAGTCACATCCTCTGCCACGCCTACTAGCCGGACTACGCTCATCTTCTCGTCTCGCACCGCAAAGATACTGTCCCGAATCCAGCGTTGTCCCCCATTTTTGGGGAGGATGCGGTAGAGCACCTCAACCGATCCGGCGCTTTTCAGTGCTTGTTGTAGCGCCTCCTGCCACCGCTCCACATCATCTTTATGCATGGTTTCTGTGAATAGGCTAAAGTGGTGATAAAGGGTTTCACAGCTATAGCCCCATAGTGTCTCAAATGCAGGGCTGACATAGAGAAAGTGATCGGCTGTTTGCGGCATTGCCCAGAAAAAATCGTCGACAGTCTCTGTCATTTGCCAAAACAGCTCTTCGCGCTCGTGTAGCTGTTGTATCACCCCAAGCCGCTGGCGCATCTGCAGGCGCATATGGAGCAGGTAGATGGCCACCATTAGCGTGAGTATCACCCCTGCAGCAAGAATGATCCAGGCACCGGAGCTGAACGCTTCGGCACTAACAAAGAGATTGCTTGAAATCGCGGTGATACGCCATTGACGGTCGCCAAAGAGGAGACTTTTGCTCAGTTTGAGGGGGGCCTGTTGCAACCGCTGTTGCCATAGCGTCTCTTCCATCGGCTGGTCCGGGTTCAGCCGGCTCGAGTAGAACTCTAACGGCTGAAGGGTGGTTGGCAAAGTGACATCATCGATAATCAGGTCGACTCCGCGTGGCTCGAGGTGACTGATGGCGATGTGGGCGATAGCGTCCAGTTCGAGCAGGCCAACCACACATTTGGCGTGCGTGGTTTTTGGGCTGAGTGGAAGTAAGATCAGCACTCCGTAGAGGGTTTCACCCCACTTATTACGATCGTGGGCGATGCGTTCGCTAACCGCCATAGGTTTTCCGGGCTGACACTGGGTATATAACCAATGCTCGGTCTCGGCCTTGGGTGAAAAGGGGGCTGCAGATGCGGGCAGTGGCGCCTTCGGCTCGTTCGGGAGTCGGAGTGTGATCCCGTTCTCTCCGAGGATAGTGATCATCCCAAGCCTCGGGTTGCGCTCGAGCTGACGGGAGATCAAGGGTTGAAGTATCTGCGGTTGGTCGATGCTCTGGGCGTCGACCACATCCACTATGAGCTGCAGAGTGTTAATGGCCACCATTAGCTCTTGATGAAGGAGGCTGATTCGGTTGTTTGCTACCCAGGTAAACTCCAGCTGGCGTTGGCGCTCAAACTGCCATTGGGCGGAGAAAAATGCGGCTAGCGATAAGCCGAAGCCAATCAATAGCACAACGATAATTACCCGCTGCCGCCAGAGGAGTACACCCAGCTTCATCGACACGGCAGAGGGGGTTCTATACCCAAGATACCTGGAAACGCTGGTTCCAGAAAGCCGATAAGCGCGACTCTTCTGCGTTATGAATCCTTTGAATAGAATGACTATTCATGCGGCTTCATGCCTTGAATAGCCACACTTCTCGACTCCCTGAAATCCAGTGTT
>JADFYS010000415.1 GCA_015232955.1 Gammaproteobacteria bacterium | reverse complement strand
ATCTGGCATGATCATTAGCGTGAAATACATTTCATAATCGAGGGTGACGCCGCACCATTCATGCAAGTTAGGTTGAATAGAGTGACTATTCATGCGGCTTCATGCCTTGAATTGCCACACTTCTCGACTCCCTGCAATCCAGTGTTAGCAAGTATCTTGGGTATGAAATGAAAAAAGGGGGCATCTGCCCCCTTTTTTTATTTCTCCTCTCTGATAGACTCACAACTAATAATTAGAGAGTTAACCACGCAAAGGAGAAAGAGTAGTGTCCGAGGTCAAATCGATAAATCAGGATAAGATTGTAACCCTTGGGAATAGTTCTCAGGAGTTTGATAAATTTTGTGTCGGTGAGTTAGAGCGGCGTAAAAATGCCGGCGGTGAAGTCGATATCCCAAAGATTGAGGGCGCCATGGAGCTGATTCGGCGTAAACTCAATGTCCTGGAAGAGGGAGGAAGATCATGATATTAACCTCGGTTCATGCCCATAATTTCCTGAAATATCGTTCACTTGAACTCGATGATCTCCCTGAAAAGGGGGTGCTCGCCATTAGCGGCGAGAATGAGTCGGGTAAAAGCTCCATCGGCGAGACCATCTGTTTTGCCCTCTTTGGTCGTACCTTCTCTCTTAGTGATGAGGAGATCCACAAAGCGATTCTCTGGGGGGAGAATGAGTGCGCTGTGACCATCACCTTTAAGTTAAAGGATGGGGATAGCAAACACTATGAGTTGGCCCGTTTCCTCGATAGCAGCGGTAACCACAGCGCCCGTCTCGGAGAGGTGGGTGCCGGAGACGCCCCTTTTGCACGCGGAATAGACGCGGTACACAGTACGCTGCACAACATGCTCGGCTTTGAGATAGAGGAGTTTATGGAGACCTTCTATCTTGCCCAGCGCGAGATCACCTCACCCCACGGACACAGTGAGGTGGTGAAAAATATGGCTGGAATCTCTCTGTTGGAGAGTGTAGACGATGATTTTCGCCAAGAGATTGCCGAGGTTGAGCAGGAGATAGAGAAGACCCAGGCGCGTATGGATGAAGTGGTTCAGCAGCAGCAGGAGCTGGCACTCGACAGCGCATTGCTGGCCAAACTGGAAGAGTCGCAACAGTCATTCACAGCCGCACTGGAGGAGGTTGAGACCAAAAGCGCCAGCCTCACTGAAGAGACCGATAGCTATCATGAGATGATGACCAAGCTACTCATCGCCCGAGACAAATGTTCTGGGATTCGGATGTGGATGTTTCTTATCGCCATGGTGGTTTTGGCGGCGGGTGCCTGCTGGTGGCTGCTTACCGAGCAGCCTCAGAATCCGTTCTCGCTCTGGTTACAGGGGGTGGTGGCCCAGCAGTTACCAGCCCTTCCTTTGGCCAAACTGTTAAGCGGTTTTCTGGTGACCGCAGTTGTCGGTGCGGTGATCTATCTTCTGCTGCTGACCCGTCTCTGGAGTTGGGGGGGGCAGGTGAAGCAGCTAGAGCCGAAGGGGGCGGGGCTGGCAGAACTGCTCCACGCCCTTGCCGATAACGAGCTGTTAGTGGAGAAGATAGCATTCAGCACAGAGAGTAGCAGCGAGCTCCAGACAGAGCCTGAGGGGAGTGATCCTGAGGCGGAGAGTGGGGAGATCACTGCAGATGAGACGGAGGAGGCGGCTTCGGTGATCAGCCTGGACACCCCTCGTCCCGAAAAAGAGCGGACGCAGAATATTGCCAGACGGACAGAGATGGCAGCCGCCTCTTCACGCGAAGTAAAGCACCTCGCAGAAGAGTGGCTCGGCTGGTTCCGGCAGAAGCAGCAGCTCCTCAGTAGTCGGTTGGCAACGGTGAACGGGGAAGTTGAAGATGAGACGCGCAGGGTGAACGAGAACGCCTCTCTCGACGAGGTTATCTCCTCACTGCAGGAGGTTATCCACAACTTTGAGGAACGAATTGGCGAAAGGATGCTGGGATGCGAGATCATCTCCGGGGCGATCACCCACTTCTCCCACCTCTTTAACCGCACCATTCGGGAGTTGGTCGGGAACACCCTGCCCCGCTTTACCCAAGGTCGTTATGAGCATCTCCAGATTGAGCCGGATCTCACCGTGGCGGTCTTCTCTTCAGAGAAGCGGGGCTTTATGGCGCTGGATGAGATCTCGAGCGGAACCCAGCGCCAGATTATGCTGGCGCTGCGTATCGCCATGGCCCAGACGCTGGTGATTCGGGTCAACCGTGGCCGCCAGTTCCTCTTCCTCGATGAGCCGTTTGCCTTCTTTGATGCCGAGCGCACCCGGACCTCACTTGCTGTTCTGCCAGAGTTGAGTGACTCGCTGTCGCAGGTCTGGATCGTGGCCCAATCCTTCCCCGAAGGGAGCACCTTCTCCCGAGAGGTGCGCTGTGACAGAGGGGTGGAGGCGTTGACCTAAACCTAGAGACTAGCTCCTGTGGTGGAGAGCGTTCTGCGCACCTAACTTGCATGAATGGTGCGGCGTCACCCTCGATTATGAAATGTATTTCACGCTAATGATCATGCCAGATACTT
>JADFYS010000414.1 GCA_015232955.1 Gammaproteobacteria bacterium | reverse complement strand
GCTAAAACAGGCCAGGGGAGTGAATGGTTACCCCAAAATAGGAATCAAAATGGAGCAAACTCAGAAAATAGAGCTGCTGTTTATGGATGATGAACCCGAAAGCCCCATTATCCAAAACTGTCTGATCCGTCTACGGCAAGCGGGTTATACGGTAAATTATGTAGAGACAATAAGTGAGGCGATTGCAGCGTTTTACCATCACTATTACGATTTTTTTATTCTCGATATCGACATGAGTCATGTTGCCGAAGATCAACATGGTGATGGTGTGGAGCTGCTTAAACGGTTTGTGTCACTACATAACCAGGCAAAGGTCATTCTCTATAGTGGTGCAGGAACCGTTGGCCACTGGTTTGATGCTGCCAGTGTCCACTGCGCTGGCTACATTGCCAAAGATGAATCGATAGAGGATGAGACAGGAGAGATACGCGACAGCATTACGCTGCTTATGGAGAAGATTGACCAACTGACTCAAAAGCAATTTCCGGAAAATGAGTGTAATGAACCAGAAGGGCAGAGAGAGGCTTGGTTACTGTGCGGGGACGATGCGCTACTTCTAGAACAATGTGAACCCATGTTATCCGCACTACCCTATAAAACGGTGACTTTAAATTTAACAGAGGCGGCCAATAGTGAACTGAAGAGATGGAGAGGCATCATCATCTGGCAACGACAATTCCCACTACGATCTACGACCCTAAAAACACTCGACAGACTCCTTATGGCTTCCCCTTGCCCGCATGTGGTGGTCGGCTGCGACGGAGAGGATCGATACCGGGACTCCATTCTCTATATCGCAAACCGTCAGCCATTCCGTTTCATCGATCGAACCCGTCCCGACGCCCTTCAGAGACTGCAAGCTGCTGTAGAAAAAGCAGAACGATGGTTTGGCCAGAAAGAGATCTTTCAGGCCGATAATACCAAACTGCAACGACTACACATCACAGCACCTGAGGAGTATCTGGCTAGTTGGCAGATGGAAGATTAAGGAGATGGACTATTATACCCAAGAACCCTGAAAAGGCTGGTTGCAGAAAGCCGTGAAACGCGACGCTCGAGCGTTAAGAAACCTTTGAATAGCCACACTTCTCACTCGGCTCCCCGAAATTCAGTGTTACCAAGTATCTTGGGTATAAACAATTACCCTGCCCCGGGCAGCCGGCAGTGTGGGGTGGTTCAGCTGTTGATTGTGTTCTTATCGGGAAGTTGCTGCTGGCCTATCTGTGATAGCAATTTTTCCAGCACCTCACGCATTACGGTTTCGTTAAGTAGGGCCTGTTGAACCCGCTGGATATCGCCTCGAGTGCCATGGGCCACCTGATTACGCAAATTTTTCAGCATCTTGTAGTTGTCATACTCTTCCCCACCAACCTTTTTCACAGCGTCTTCATACTTTTTGCGTGCATTTTCGCGACCTTCAAAATCACTAACATTGATCTGCCTGATCTGACAGATGCGGGTGATGACGGTCTCGTATGCATACAGCACCGTTCGCAGATAGTCCCGGCGTTGCAACGCTTTTCCAGCAAGGTGTCTCTGCTTTTCAAACTGGCGCTCTTCAGCAACCCAGTCGAGTCGCTGCAAAATGGTGGGCAGCAGCAGCGAGATATCCGGCGGTAACTCACTTTCATCCATGGCTTTGCGCGCCTTACGCAGCTCTCCTGTTGCCGCCCCAACATTTAAAATGTTCTCATAATAGGCGGCCCGACCCAGGGGTTCGGTGATGTTGGCCGCAACACCTGAATGCTGAAGTAGTGGCACAAAGACGCCATAATCACCATCCTTGTCGAAGGAGTTTAACGCCTGGATTCCATCGGCCAGGCGTAACAGCCCGGTTAGATCGTGTACCGGGGCATTGCCGGTGTCCGGGTCATAGGCGCCGTACCAGATGCGGGTGACATCCGCCTCCTTGACCTGACGAAGGTAGAGTGAAGACATCAGTGCCAGCATCGGCAGATGGCGGAAGCCGTGGGTCACATCGAGCTGCACCTTTTCCCCCTGCCCCACCTGGTCAGCAATAATGCGTAGCAGTTCCATCTGCTCTGTCTCGTTCCGGCAGTAGGGGATAATGACCAGCCTCACTTCGCTATTTAAGCCACTGCTAAGATAAGGTGCGAGTTGATTAAGTTGTTGTTGGCTGACTTCACCTCTTTCAGAAGAGGTCAAGAGCGCCTCTCGCCCCTCCAGCTCCACCTGTCCCAAATCGATATCACCCTCTATCAAGTGATCCCAGGCACTACCCGCTGTCCCAAGAATGATCAGTGTTTCCGGTTTGATCCGTTGTTGCAGGGCCCAACCAAAAAATGTCAGTGGTTCGGTAATATCATTATCACCAAAGCGGTAGCGGGTTTTCCGATAACAGTTGTTGGCATCTTTTTGTGGCCGCCCAAGGATGGTGATTAGCACCGTCATATCACTTATTCCATTCAATCCTTGCGCCGTAGCGCTTCAGCTCTGGGGTGGCAGATGACAAACCAGTGGGTCATGATCCGCTGCCGTTCCTGAGTTTTTCAACCTCATCCCGGCGCCTTTTCTCCC
>JADFYS010000413.1 GCA_015232955.1 Gammaproteobacteria bacterium | reverse complement strand
TCAATGGCGGTAATAATCGTAGCCTCTATACGATTGTCCTTGCTGCCCTCTCTCAGATGATGGCCAACGCCAATAATTCTGAATATACGCTGCCGGTGGTGGCCACCACCCAATCGGTGACGACGGCACCCTTACCTCTCGATCCTGCAGGATTGATCGCAATGCTGGTGAACGGGGTCGATCCCGACCTTTTCCGCAGCGCGTTGCATGACCTGTTACAAAATCCACACCTCAACCTCTATATCTCATCCACCGACGGGTTGGAACTGGATGTTGGGGTTGAGGGCGAAGCCGCAGCAGACAGTACCACCACCGTGGCAGGTGGGACTGAAGAGGTAACCGTTCCACCGGTACTGACGGTTGTCCCTGCTGCAGTGGAAGAGGGTGATAGCGGAACCTCACTTCTCACCTTCACGCTGCAACTGGATCGGGCTGCAACCGCGGCGGTAACCGTCCGTTATGACACGGCTGATGGCACGGCAACGGCAGATAGTGACTACAGCGCAGTGGGAGATATTGCGACGATTGCTGTTGGTGAAAGCTCTGTGGCGGTGTCGGTTTCGGTTAGCGGAGATAAGAGCATTGAGGCGGATGAGACACTGCAGTTCACCCTTACTGCAGTGACGAATGCTACATTTAGTGATGGTACTACCGCGTCGATGACCACTACAGGAACCATCACCAATGACGATAACGGCCCGGAGCTCTCACTGGCCGATATCGCCGTAGCAGAGGGAGATGCTGGGAGCAGTGATCTCGAATTGGTGGTCACCTTTAGTGGCAGTGCGAATGAAGAGGGGAGTTTTAGCTACTCGGTTACCGGCGGCACCGCAACTGCCGGTAGCGATTACACCGCTTCTGGTGGAACTATCACCTTCGCCAGTGGTGCTCAGGGCGCGGTGATCCCTCTGGTGATTGCGGGAGATAGGACTCCCGAGCAAAACGAGACACTTACCGTGACCCTTACCGCTGCAGTGAAAGCGACAGTCGCTGATGCTGCGTCAGCTGTTATCACCATCACCGATGATGACACGGTGATTCCAGAAGTGACCGTAGCTGGGGGATCCGTGGCTGAAGGTAATCGCGGAACGACGACCCTCCTCTTTACGGTTACTCTGAGCAGTGCTACAAGTCAGGATGTGGTGGTTACTTACGCGACAGCGGACGGTAGCGCAACCACCGGGGTAGATTATGAGGCTAGCAGTGGCAGCGTGACCATTAGCGCTGGGAATACAACCACCACCATCCCTGTCTCCATCTATGGGGATAGTTTTCTTGAAGGTGACGAGACCCTGACTCTTACACTCACTGCCCCACAGCGAGCGACGCTCGGGGCTACGGCTACCACCACAGGAACGATTACGGAAGACGACTGTGTAGATAAGTATGCGTTGACCCCTTCCCTCACGATCTTTGATAGCGAAGTCGATGAAGGGGATAGTGGCACTACCGATCTCGGTTTTACCCTCCTTCTGAGCGGTACCGCTCCTGGTGATGTTGATGTCACCTATACGGTTACTGACGGTACAGCAACTCTTGCCGATAATGATTATGTTTCGCCTGCAACTTCGCTCATCACCATCCCGGCGGGATCGCTCTCTGGTGAAGTGGTGGTGACTGTAAATGGAGATGAGCGCTACGAGGCGGATGAAACGGTGACGGTGGAGATCACCAATCCCGCCAATGCGACTCTCTGTTCACCTACAGTGGCGACCGGAACGATTCGTGAAGACGGAGATACCTTCTATAGCAATAGTCTCGGTATGGAGTTTCATCTTATCAGCAGTGGCAGTTTCACTATGGGAAGTCCACCCACAGAGGTGGGAAGAGAGGAGAATGAGACGACTCATGAGGTCACCCTAACTCGCCCCTATTTTATGCAGACGACAGAGGTGACGCAGGGGCAGTGGCAACAGGTGATGGCCAACGCCAATCCATCCTCATCTGTCTGTAGTGACTGTCCGGTAGAGCAGGTGAGTTGGGACGATGTTCAGACCTTTCTAACCGCAATAAACGGTTTAGGGTTAGGGAGCTATGCCTTGCCGACGGAGGCGGAGTGGGAGTATGCAGCGAGAGCCGGGTCAACGACCCCGCTGAGTGCAGGGAGTGCAACCGAGAGCGGCTGTACCCTTGATACGGTAGTCGATAGCGTCGGTTGGTACTGTGCCAACGCTACAGCCACAACCCACTCTGTTGCTGGAAAAGTGGCCAATAGCTGGGGACTTTATGATTCGTATGGCAATGTCTGGGAGTGGGTCCACGACGGCTATGATACCAATTACGGTGGCGTGGCCGGGGCTGCGGTTACCGATCCCGAAGGCCCTTCTGCAACCAACTTTAAGGTGATTCGGGGCGGTGGGTGGAACAGTGAGCTGGAGAAGCTGAGATCTGCTGCACGAGCCAATGAGCTCTCCACCGCCAGTCGTAACACAATCGGCTTTCGTCTACGACGGGAACCCTAATCCGGAGTAACCGTTCAGACCCCATCACCTGATCTCCCTCTCCCAGCGGGAGAGGGTAGGGGTGAGGGTTAAAAAAGCAGGG
>JADFYS010000412.1 GCA_015232955.1 Gammaproteobacteria bacterium | reverse complement strand
ATCTCGGCCTGCTTGCGCTCGGTAATATCCGTTAACCAACAGAGTATCCCCTGCTCGCCGCCATGATCGGTGATAAGATAAGTGGCGAGATACTCCCGTCGCTCCTTCTGCCGGTTATACATCGGCACCTCAAGATCGCGCGCAATTCCATCCCGCTTGAGGATCTCCATAATCCTGTCCCGATCCTGAGGATTAACATAGACATCGGGCATCATCATACCAATGCTCGTGCCAAGCATCTCTTGCAACGCCGGATTACCCATGCGCAACACCCCTTTGACTGAGACACCGACACCTATCGGGCTGGTCGCAAGAACCTTTTCAAGACGGGTCTCGTTCACCGTCACCTTCTCCATCGCCCTCTCCAGCTCATGGGTCGCCTTGTCCACCCGCTGCTGAATCTGTCGGTTCTTACGCAGCAGAGTGAAGAGATAGAGGGCGATTAGCACACTCAAAACAGAACCACTGCTGCGGACGATATCGGCCACATTACGATCGACGCCACCTGAAAAGAGATCGGTCACCCGCCAGTTCAACTCAAGGTTCGCCTGTGCGGTGTAGAGCAGTGTCTTGCTCTGGTGTCGAACCACTCCCCCCTCTTCCCTCTCACTCACCATCACCGGAGCGTCGCGCCCCAGGGCGGTCATCCGGAACTCCAGCTCGAGACCCACAATATTGCGTGCGTCGTAAAGGTTGTCGATCATTCGATCGATATTGACTACCCCTACAAGTGCCTGATCAAGATGAAAAGGTGGCACAATTACCACATAGAGATATCGCTGCCCGCTGCTATCGTCAAATGGAGGGGAGAGCATCCACTCATTGGGAATATCGTTCGCCCCAGAAATGGTTTCCACCAGTAGCATGGGGGGCGGCGTCCCCTCCTTGGGAAAGTTGGCATCAGCTTCCGGGAAGGCGGAAGAGTAGAGCACCTGCCATTCAGACTGCTGCTTCGTCATCAACGCCTTGGTCGGCATAAAATTGACCCTGGCGCGGGACTCCATACCCTCAACAGCGTTATAAAACTCCCCCGCATCGACACTATCAGAATTCTCTACCAGTGCCGTCAGGCCGGAGAGCATGGCGTAACTCTCCTCTATCCAGTTCAACAGGGCCATCGAGTGCTGGATACTCTCCTGCTCCGCCTGCTGTTGCCAACTGGCTTCTGACCGCTGCTGCACCATATCTCCGAATATCCAGGTCGCACTCAAACCGCTGAGCAACGCCAATAGCGGTAGCAGTCGATATGGGTTGAATGATGCGATGGCAATTTTCATTGGCAATGTGACACTTAGTGATTGACGCTAAAAAGGGGACGAAAGCCCTCGGGTGCCAGGCTTCCAGAGAGGTCAACTGTTTTGACATTACTACTATCGATAAGTTGAATCTGTGCGCTGAGATGGCGTGGAAATGGCAATTTCTCCAGCGCCCGAACCGCGACATCTACCGCCAGCCTGGCCTGCAGCCCGGGAACATCGCTTGGTGCAGCCGCAATGACCTGGCGCTGGATGCCAAGATGGACTGGTGGGGAAAAGTAATAGGCGATCACCTTAACCTGATTATTCAGTTTGCGCCTGCGCAACGCCTGAACCGCCGCTTCGGCAGAGACTGCAGTCCCGGCAAGAATATCGATATCGGGATGAGCATCCAGCATCGCGGCTACCAACTTGCCCTGTGCCGCCAAACCGGTGTCGCCCCACTCCGTAGCCGCAATTTCAACCGATTGTTCTGCAAGTACTTGTTTGAAACCCCGATCGCCCGCTTCAGCCCAACCGGCACCCTTTGGACCGGGTAGCCAGCCAACCCTGGTTTGTGCATCGGCTTTCAGGTTTTTGATCACATAATCCCCTGCTGCTCTGCCCATAGCATAAAAATCGGCAGCAGTGCGAGCCGTCAGGGCGGGTGAATTGATACCATTAATCAGATCAATCACAGGCACCCCTTTATCATTTGCCTTATCAATCAGATCGTTTAACCCATCGCTCTTGATTGCGCCAATAATAATGGCGTCACTACCACTCTCTAAGCACATCTCAATCTGCTCTCGCTGTGTGGCAAATTTATCGTAACCGCCCGCTGCTTGAATAGTCAGTTTGACCCCCAAATCGCGTGCATGAACTACAAGGCCATAATTGACAGCGATCCAATAGGCATCCTTAAGGTGCGGAATTACGGCACATAGGTCCCACTGTCTCTCCGCACCGGTCAGAGCGGTGTAAGTTTCGGTGTGATATCTCTTCTCTTGATTAAAGGGCGGATCCCAGACATCGATGGTAAGCGGTGACCATTCTGCCATTGCGAGAACGCTGCAGGTGGTGAGAAAAATGAACGCTACCAGCCTAATCATATTTATTTTCCTGTTTTATATTAAATTTTGTTCGAGAGTGCTCAAAATAGTTGAGTGGAGGCATCAGTATCATTCAGTTAAGGATTAGACAATGATGTCTATGCCATCGACACCCGTCAATCGGGTAGCGGACATCCCTTCGCAGTCACTAACTTAAATATACCCAAGATACCTGGAAACACGGGATTTCCTGGAGTCGAGT
>JADFYS010000411.1 GCA_015232955.1 Gammaproteobacteria bacterium | reverse complement strand
TACGGTCGGTTTGCGCCGGAATTGACTCCGCACAAACTGGTGCATCCGCCCCTCTACCAGTGAGAGCATCAGATTGGCAGCGGCCGCCTGATGCACTCCCCGCTGCAGTTCTCCGTTAAGGTCCCCCTGACGCAGGATCTGCTTCAGCTCAGTCTCTATCCGTTCAAAAAACTGCCCTACCCGCTGCTGTAGCCGCTCATGCTCACCGATGAGGGCATCCCCCACCAGGATACGGGTCATTCCCGGATTCTTCTCTGAAAAGGTGAGAAGCAGGGCGATGATCTGCTCGCTCTGCAGCGCTGCTCCCTGGCTCTCGGCCCCAATCCGCCCGATTAGACCGAATACCGTCTCTTCGATGAAGTCGATTAACCCTTCAAACATCTTCGCCTTACTCGGAAAGTGGCGGTAGAGCGCCGCCTCAGAGACCCCAACCGCGCTGGCGAGGGTGGAGGTGGTGATCCGTTTGCCGTGATTATCTTCCAGCTCCCGTGCCAGAGTTTCGAGGATCTGCTCTCGTCGTGCCCCCTTCACCCGCTTCTCTCCCCTCTCACTCACGCCTCGGTATCCCTCCTTTGAATCAGGGTGCCGACCCCCTGACGGGTGAAGATCTCGAGCAGTAGCGCGTTCTCAACGCGTCCATCAATAATATGGGCGCTGGTAACACCGCTCTGTACCGCCTCAAGTGCGCAGCGGATCTTGGGCAGCATTCCGCCGTGAATCGTCCCCTCCGCTATCAGCGCCGCAACCCGACTGGCGGAGAGTCCGGTCAACACCTGGCCCTCCTTGTCGAGCAGCCCCGGGGTGTTGGTCATAAGTACCAATTTTTCCGCCTGCAGACACTCTGCCAGCTTGCCGGCGACAAGATCGGCGTTTATGTTGTATGACTCGCCGTCCCGGCCGACCCCGATAGGGGCGATCACCGGTATGAAGTTGCCCTGCACCAGCATCTCTACCACCCCTGCCTGGATCATCTCCACCTCACCAACATGGCCGATGTCGATGATCTCGGGGGCGTTCATCTCCGGGAGGTTACGGCTAAAGGTGAGTTTGCGGGCGCGAATAAAGTCGGCATCCTTACCTGTTAGTCCCACCGCTTTGCCGCCATGCTGGTTGATAAGGGTGACGATCTCTTTATTGACCAGACCGCCGAGTACCATCTGCACCACATCCATCGTCTCGCTATCGGTGATCCGCATCCCTTCAAAGAACTCACTCTGCTTGCCGATCTTCTTTAGCAACGCCCCGATCTGGGGGCCGCCGCCGTGGACCACCACCGGGTTCATCCCCACCATCTTGAGTAGGGTGACATCACGGGCAAAGCCGTTCTGAAGGCTCTTCTCGGTCATGGCGTTGCCACCATATTTGACCACGATGGTCTTGCCGGAAAAGCGGCGAATATAGGGAAGCGCCTCCCCCAGTATCCGCACATCCTCTTTTGCTGTTGCTAAATCCATCCGATCTTCCTCTGTTTAGTGTCGACCGCTATGGCCAAAACCACCTTCTCCCCGTTGCGAGAGAGAGAACTGCTCCACCTCCACCAGCTCCGCTTGCACAATCGGCACCAGCACCATCTGGGCGATACGCTCGCCGACAGCGATAGTAAACGGTTGCTCACTTCGATTCCAGCACGAGACAAAGAGCTGCCCCTGATAGTCTGAATCGATCAGTCCGACAAGATTGCCAAGGACGATGCCGTGTTTATGGCCAAGACCGGAGCGGGGAAGAAGCACCGCTGCCAGCCCCGGATCGCAGATATGGATGGCGATACCTGTCGCTATTAGCTCGGTCGCCCCCGGCGCGAGTTGCAGCGGCTGTTCAAGGGCTGCACGAAGATCCAGCCCCGCTGAACCGGAGGTAGCGTATTGGGGAAGGGGGATGGTATCGCCGATGCGGGGATCGAGGATCTTCACTTCAACGGTTCTGCGGCTACTCATTACACTCCTCTTTTCAGTTGTGGTCTCGGGTTTGGGTAGTGATCCAACAGCTGCTCCACCACCATCTCTGCCAGTGCCGCCTTGGTGGTGTAAGGAAGCTGCAGTTCACCACTGCCCCAGTAGAGCCAGAGGCGGTTGTGATCGCGGTCAAATCCCCCATCTTCGCCACCAACCTGGTTAGCGGCCACCATATCTAACCCCTTCTGACTCCATTTTTTCCGGGCGTTCTGCCGGAGATCTTCGGTCTCTGCAGCAAAGCCGACGATATAGGGGCGCGGCTGCATCGCGGCAACGGCAGCGACAATATCACGGTTGGGGATGAGCTTTAGGGTGAGCGGTTCTGGAGATACGCCCTTCTTGATCTTTTGTGGGGCGATAGTTTCGAGACGATAGTCAGCAACTGCGGCTGTGGCGATAAAGATCTCCCCCGGATCAAGCACCACCGCCTGCCACATCTCCTCTGCAGAGATCACATCCACCCGCTCCACTCCGGGCGGGGTTTGCAGTGTAACCGGGCCGGTGATCAGGCGCACCGCAGCGCCACGACGGGCGGCCGCAGCGGCGATGGCAAACCCCATCTTGCCTGAGCTGTGGTTACTGATAAAGCGGACCGGATC
>JADFYS010000410.1 GCA_015232955.1 Gammaproteobacteria bacterium | reverse complement strand
CGCAATGAGCGGATTAAACAGCGATTTCGGGAGTTGAAGAGGCAGTATACCCACCAGTCCGATGTGTGGATTGCGGGGAAAATTGCCAGAGAGGGTGAGTTTGGGAGGTTGACAGTGGAGACCATACGGAAATTTACCCGGGATGGGTGATTTCACCCCTTATTCTGCGCTTTCCACTGCATGATCTCATCCGCTAATGAATCAACCGTGTAACCTGCTTGCCAGTTTTCCCGATCTTTAGTGTAATCACCACTGCCCTGTTCGTAGTGCTGAATAAAGCGGATAAAATTGGCTGCTCCTAATTGTTTGCTTAACAACTGGAACGCCTGTTGCTGGAGTTGGGCATCGGTTTGATAGGATTCATTTTTCATTGCAGTACCTTATTAAGCCATTGCAGTGGAGTGGATACGACAAGCTGAGTATTGCTGATATTTTGAGCTCTTTTATAGAGCTTATCATCAACCGTTAAAAAAACATTAGCACGATTTTCAGCACTGGCCAGATGCAGAGCATCATACGGCTCAAGACCATAGGCACTAAAACCGCTGGCTCGTTGTCGAATTTCGGTGGTTAGCGGTATAGTTTGATGGGGAATAGCAACAGAGCGGACAGTTTTTGCCTTTTCTCCTGATCCGGGGTTTTGGCAATTTCAAAAAGCAATACATCACTGACCATTAACTGCCAATCACCACTATCACACTGTTTCAGTATGGCCTTAATGGCCTCGGACTCCAGATGAATACGCAGATGCGATTGATCATCAAAGGGTCGATTGAGGCAGCAGTTGTCGAGATAGATCTGCATGAGTTCAGTCCGATTCAGCTATGCCATTGGGCAATACGCTGCGCCATCGCCGAATGGGGAATGACACGATCTGCCTGACTATCTGCCAGCCCACGCTCGACCATGCGTTCAAAGGTCAGTTCGCGCATTATCTCCTCCCAAGAGACATCTTCGGGTTGGTTTTCCACCACATCCAGTGCCATCTCTTTAACGGTCATCATTTCACTCCTGTAGCTCTATTCATAAAATTCTCAGGCTAAACGCTTATCAGTATGATAAATAGCAACTTAAACTAAATATAATCCCCCGCCAACGCACTCCCATACAGCGATTCCGCACTCTTTGCACCCATAATCGCCTGACGAACATCGACACGGCTGAGATCCAAAACCCGCATTTTCCCCCGGCTTCCGCCACAGACTCAAATCTGCGGTAGATTTGGGAGTGGCTTTCTGCGTAAACGGCCAGACCTTGCAGTTTCGGCAAGGCATCGGCCAGTGCAAAGCTATGTGAAATTACAAAATTACGGTGACAGTTTACTAAATATACTTAATTCTAGCCCTTCAACTATTGTAACCGTTCAGACCCCATCACCTGATCTCCCTCTCCCAGCGGGAGAGGGTAGGGGTGAGGGTTAAAAAAGCAGGGGGGTCTGAACGGTTACCTTTTCTCTTCCCACCATTCGGTGGTAATAGTCTGTCTGGCAGCTGTTACCAAATCCCGATTAGGTCGTGAAACAAGATAGCTGATAACTGAGGATTCGATGTAGACAGTAGGTATCATTATCTGTGCAGCGTCTCTTGTTACTGGCAATCTGCTGTACCGTCATTGTCCAGCCAGAAGTTTCCATTATTGGTTACAAAAACAACACCTGCATTTCCCGAATTGTCTGGTGCAGTGGTTGGTAATCCTGAAACGGCTAATTTTGATGCAGGTGAAGTTGTACCAATTCCTACATTTCCAGTTGATTTATCTATTCTCATTTTTTCCGAATCACCTGGTGCAAATATTAAATTTGCAGTATGAGATCCAATGGCAAAATTAGATAATGGGTTTGCATCAGATGAACCAGTTCTTAAGTAAGCCAAACCAGCTCTAGGTAAACCAAAAAATGTTGAAGATTCTGTGCTTCCCAAAACTTCCATTTGAAGGTATTGATTTGCTTGGTTAGTTACCGCTACATTTGCACGAGCAGTACTGCTTGTATCATCTGATCTTCGTGCAACAATACTTCCAGAAACAGTTAATAATGCATCAGGGGTACTTGTCCCAATTCCGACATTTCCATTATTATAGTAAATATGATTAGAATAATCTTGCCATTGGCTGGAACCACCTGAATTTGATGAGGAATTACTAATTGCTGTGCTATTCGTCTGTATTCGCCTTTCCAACTCACTGAAGTTAGCATTGACCTCCGAAGCTTTGGCGGGTGTTCCTGACTGAAATTGAATCAAGTCTGCTGCATTAAGACTTGAGCTAACTGCAATTGCACTGATAAATGTGATAATTTTGTTCATATCTCTGTTTCTCTCTAAAATTCGTTTCTTTACTGCCAGTTTTTCTGATCCCAGTTGTCGGAATTCCACGTTAATTCTCTTGTTTCGGCATTGCTATTCTCAGTTGTGCCCGTGCTAGTTTGGGTATTGCTACTTCATTACGGTGACAGTTTACTAAATACACTTAATACTAACCCTTCAACCCTTCTTTTTGCGTTTAGGCCCCCGCTTCTTTGCCTTAAGTTCCCGACCGGTCATTGCTGTTAATT
>JADFYS010000040.1 GCA_015232955.1 Gammaproteobacteria bacterium | reverse complement strand
ACGGAGTCTGAGATTAACAAGCTTGCATCTCCCTATCTAAATGGTGGGCGAGTGCAAGACTGTTGGGAGATTGCCTCTGTAACGATTGAAGGAAAGCTGCTCCGCTCACAGATACGAATGCGCTCCACCTACCTCTCCCCCAGTGATAATCATGGTTTTCACCTGACGATATTTACCGCACTGGAGTTCCTCTCTCAGCTGGCAATTATCTATGGCCATGTATGGGCCGGATATGAGGAGAAAAAGCGTGAAGGCTGGCTACTAGAGAGCACGATCGCGGCGAAAAAGAGTATTCGTAGCAGCGACAATATCATGGTAGAGATGGAGGCGGCCTCCATCAGAAAGGTCGGTGACAATATTATCGGTAAAAGCAGGGCGAGAGTAGTGGATGATGAGGGTGGCCTTTTTCTCGCCACCCTTAAGTGCTTCCTCTCTTGAGCCGTTAATCAAGATAGTTCAGAGTATTATATGAAAGTAGATTTCTGTACAGAAGCGTTTTTTACCAATCCTCACCCCACCTATCACTATCTCAGGGAGCGTGCTCCCGCCTACTGGTACCCTTTCTATACCCAATCAAAGCTGACGGGCTCTAGAGGGATGTGGGTATTCAGCCGTTACGATGATGTAGCACAAATATTGAGGATGGGAGGGGGAATCACAAAAGTAGTACCACCTGTTGTTGTAAATAATCGTCTATCTGTCTTTAATGAACACCTTCTTGACAAAGATCCTCCAGACCATACCCGTATGCGAGCAGTGGTTGAAAACTTTTTTTCCGCCAGAAGTATCACTGCTATGGATGGGTTGATTCATGAGGTTGTTGATTTTGTCTTTGATAATATCGGTACCAGAACCGAGTTTGATTTTATTGCCGAGTTTGCGCTACAGTTGCCACTTCTGCTCTTTTCCCGCTTAATGGGGGTTCCTTTTGAGGATCTGGCAAAGATTCGTCAATGGTCCGAAATGGTGACATTTTATCTAGATTCCGGATTGTGTCAGCGCTCTGTTATGCACGAACTTGAGAGTGCTGAAGCTGGGTTTATACCTTATTTTAAAGAACTTATTGATAAACGAAGATCTGAAGTGGGGGGGGATCTATTAAGTTTACTGATCACTGCAAACGATGAGGGGAAGCTATCAGATCAGGAGCTTCTGGGGATGGCGGTTTTTTTTATTTTTGCTGGCCATGAGTCTACGGCCGATCTGCTGGGTACAGGCCTCTATACCTTATGCTCATACCCGGAACAGCTGCAACTACTGCAGCAGCAACGGGCACTACTGCCAACGGCAATAGAGGAGATGATGCGCTTTGAATCACCGGCACAACGGGGCGGATTTAGGGTGACAACACAAGGATGTCAAATTGGTGAAAAAAAACTGCAGGCTGGTGAGCAGGTGTGTGCCTTGATTAGTGCAGCCAACCGTGACCCTCGTCAATTTAGAAATGCGGACTCCTTTGATATTACCCGTCAGCCGAATCGCCATCTAGCTTTCGGTTCGGGTATTCACACCTGCCTCGGTAATACGCTTGCGAGGAGGGAGTTGCGTATCGCTTTTGAGCGACTGCTAGATAGATGGCCTAACATCAAACTTACTGCTCATCCACCCAAATGGGCAGCTAACTCTTTTTTTCGAAGAATTGACAGCTTGTGGATTCGTGTCTAACTGTTGTACAGATTGCAGTAACATTTTTACCCGGGTAAGCCATAACTTCATTGGCAGTGGTGACCAGGCTATCCATTATGTCGAGATGGGTTATGGACCACTATTGGTTTTTATTCATGGGTTTCCTGATTTTTGGTATAGCTGGCGTTGGCAGCTCACACGACTATCCTCCTGTTTTCGGGTTGTTGCGATGGATACAAGAGGGTATAACCTAAGTGGGCAGCCAGACCGACAACAAGACTATGATCTCTCGCAGCTTGCTGGAGATCTAATCTCGTTAATAGAAGCCTTAGGTGAAGAGAAGGCAACGGTTATTGGCCACGACTGGGGGGGGATTATCGCCTGGCGGTTAGCGATCTCATTCCCGCAGCACCTCCATAGCCTAATCGTTATCAACGCACCACACTTCAGGGGGCTTAGGCGTGAATTAAGACGGAACTCGCTACAGCGTGAGGCATTAAAATATGTTATCGAATTCCAAAAGAAGGATTCGCACTTAAACCTAAATATGGAAGCAATGCTCGCGTTGGTTGCTCAAGATGAACAAACTCGAGAGATTTATAGCGAGGCCTTTGAGCGTTCTAGTGTGGAGGGGATGATGCACTACTATCGTCAGAATTTTCCATCACCCCTCTACCCCCTTCCCTCGGAATGGAGTTCAGCAGTGACGGTGCCGGTCATTCAGATTCATGGTCTTCAAGATCAGTTTTTATTGGCAGATACCCTAACCCACACATCAGAATGGGTCGCAGGAGAGTATAACTTGGTTACATTGCAACAAGCAGGCCACTGGCCACATCATGATATGGCAGATGAGGTGACTTCAATAATTGAAGGCTGGCTAGCTCAACACAAAAATTGACCTTTTGATATGAACGATTTTAACCATCCCGGTTTTTTCCAGAACCCATATCCCACCTATCATCAGTTGCAGCAGTCAGCAGAACCTCTCTGGATACCGCATACACAACGAACAGCAACAGCGGGAGTGTGGCTGTTTAGCCGTTATGAGGATGCACTGTCGATATTGAAGGATAATCGCGCCCTCTCCAAGGATACTAGCCGGGTAGCACCGAAAGAGGGGGGGTCTGTTCTCGACCGCCACATGATGAATCAGGATCCCCCTAACCATACCCGATTACGCCATCTGGTTGCAGAGCGCTTTTCTCCGCAGAAAATTAACGGTCTGGAGGAGGAGGTTACAACTGTAGTTCGACAGTTACTGGAAAGTTTCTCTGCGAAGAGAGAGATCGACTTTGTTGCCGAGTTTGCTACGGCACTGCCGGTGATCGTTATCTCCAGAATGGTAGGAATACCTGCAGCGGATTACCAGAAAATCAGGGAATGGTCGATGTCGATTAGCCGTAGCTTTGACTCTGCGCTTGCCGCTGAATCCGATCTTCAACAACAGAGGGCTCTGTTGACAGAGTTAGTGGATTACATTGGCTACTTAATTGAAGAGCGTCGTCGTAACCCACAGCCAGATCTCATCACTGCCCTGATTGCCGCACAACAAAGCGATGACTCATTGAGTTATGAGGAGCTGCTGGCGATGGTGATGTTGCTCCTGTTTGCGGGGCATGAAACCACAGTCAGCCTGTTGGGTAGTGGCCTTTTTCTGCTCTGCAGCCACCCCGAACAGCTACAGCTTCTCCAACACAACAGACAGTACCTGCCATTGGCGATAGAAGAGATGCTTCGCTATGAGTCGCCGATACAGCGAACCTCCTTTCGTGTCACTGCCAGCGAATGCAACATCGGCGGCAAAGAGCTACAACAAGGGGAGCAGGTGTGTGCCATTATTGGCGCTGCCAACCGCGATGAAACCGTTTTTAAGGATCCTGACAGCTTCAATATAAAGCGCTCCCCAAATCACCATCTGGCATTTGGCTTTGGGTTGCACGGCTGTCTTGGCTCCAGCCTGGCAAGGTTGGAGGCGAGGATTACCTACACCCACCTTCTCGAAAGGTTTCCACAACTACGGTTGGTATCCACAACAGCGGAGTGGGAGCACAGCTCGCTTTTTAGAAGATTAAAAACACTACCCATAACCGTCTAAAACGGGGTTTTATGTATGAACAGTGAAGATAAAGAAAATATATTTCTACACCAGCCGGAGTTTATCGAAGAAGACCCCAGAGCAGGTTGGCCAGCCAATTCCGGATTTCATGTCGATGCCGCCGAAAATTATCAGCGCCATACTATCTTGTTTCCTCCAGAGATAGTTCGGGGGAAGCGTGTTCTGGATCTCGGCTGCTGTAATGGCGCAACTGGCGCGTGGGTTCTCTCCAACGGCGCCGATTTCTACTGCGGGGTTGAGGTTCAAGAGCAGTTTGCAGACGGGGCAAGAGACGCCCTCCGAAAATATTACCCACAAGACCACTGGTCTATTGTCTGCTCTCCGGTAGAGCAGTTTCTCGAGAGTTGTCACGAGCGCTATGATCTGGTGATCGCGGCTGGCGTGCTCTACGCCTTTGAAGATCAAATCAAGATTCTACGCGCCATTGCGGCAGTAGCGAATAGAGTGGTCATTGAGAGTATCCACCCCAAGTCAATGATTGTCGAACAATACCTCAATGATAGCACCAAGAAGCGCTTACTTCAGTCAGGGGAGTATCGGCGCTATATTGAAACGGCCGCCTTTATCGAGCTGGGAAAGCAGGGGATGGTGGTGCCGGGTGACAATCGGGTGATGGTCTACTCGGGTACCCGACCCAGCATGGGGGCGGTGATCACCATCATTTGCGACTGCGGTTTTGATGTTGTCCGCGGAGTGAATCCAAAATTGAAGTCCGAACTGCCACACCTCTTCTCCCCTGTTCGTCGTTTCGGCCTTCAGTTTGTCCGCACGGGTGAAGCCAAAAACAGAAGCCACGGTTTGGCGTCATCGTTAGAGGCAGAACCGGGAACAGTGACGATAGGGAAGTGGCAGTAAAGTCACGCTTTGTTCCGACGAAAACGGTCTCAGAACAGAGCATCTCTGGGCGATAAATAAGATTAATATAATAGCATAAGCTGTTGATATTTGTCGATAGTGGGGGGGGGGTAGATTTTTTTGCTACAACACCATTCTTCGGTTATAGTGACGGAACTTTTTTCTGATAATCGGCCTGATGCTGCAATCAATCTCATGCAGCGCTGCTAACGCACCCAAGTCAAGGAGACTTTATGCCAAGAACACCCCAGTTGACCCTTGCTGTAACCCTTTTGCTGGTGTCAGCGGGTCCAACAGCTTCTGCGCAGCCTCTGGAAGAGGTCTTTAATCAGCTTCTTGGGAGTAGTAGTCGTGCGGCCGCCGCTCAGAGTGATGCCGATATGGTTCGGGATCGTGCGGATGAGTCCTATCTCCGCTCCTGGCGCCCCAATATCGAAATCAGTGCCGAGGTGGGCCAACAACACTACAACACCGACACCACGGTAGACCCTGAATTTTCCGGTTACGACCGTATCTCACTCCGGGCAACGCAACTGGTCTATGACTTCGGCCGGAAAGATAGTGAAGTGGCTGAGGCGAGAACTGTTGCCGAACAGAATCAGGTTTTGGCGGACTCAACTGCACAAGGGGTGCTTCTGGACGGACTTAGCGCCCACTGGAGCGTGATCAGCGCGCAAAAAGTCCTCGATTTTGCCAGGGAATCTGAGGAAAAAGTACGCAATCAGACCTCACTTGAAAGCTCCATGGTTGAGTTGGGTAAGGGGTATGAATCTGATGTACTTCAGGCAAAGGTTCAGTTGGCGACTGCGGAAGCGCGTCGTAACCGTGCTGAGGGTGCGCTTGAGATTGCCCAGGCCCGTGTCACTGCTGTCTTTGGCGAACTGGCCCCTGAGGTGAGTTATGAGCGGGCCTCATACTCCAGAGTTGAACTGATACCCCAATCGCTTGACGAGGCGAAGCAGCTTGCACTCGAGAATAACAAACAGATTCAGGTGGGGGTATACCGCAGTCAGGCCATTCGAAGCCGCATGAGCCGAGTCTATGCACAGGACTTCCGACCCTTTATTCAGATGGTAGGAGAGTATGCGCGGCGGGATGATATGGATGGAACCCCGGGGCAGATCGATGATGCCAAGGTCTCCTTGCAGCTGCAGTACAACTTCAATGCTGCCAATGCCGGCGATGCAGCGGTGAGCACCGTCGCCAATGAGCTTCGTGCCAGTGAACAGCGAGAAAAAGAGACGCTCTATCTGGTGCTAGAGCAGGTGACCGTCGCCTGGAGAAATTTGATGGTGGCGCGTAACAACCGCAATGTTCTGCAAAATCAAGTCAATATCGCCAGCCACTATCTACAGATGGCAACAGATGAGCGGCAGATCGGTCGTCGTACACTGCTTGATCTCCTCTCTGCCGAAATGTCCCTCATCAATGCTCAGAGTGATCTCACTACCACAGAGGCAGATCAAGCCATTGCCAGCCTGACCCTGCTGCAGGCAATAGGGCTTTTAGATCTCGATTCCATTGAATTCAGGGCGATCACCTCTGGCAACTGAACTGAGTGATGGATAGAAAAATAATTCCCGTAGCATATTTCCAATAGCCTGTATCAAGGCCGTATGATGGATACGGCCTTTTTTGGTTTTAATAATCTGTTGTTTTTTTTAAAGTTTGATTAATCGCAGCGTTTCCCCCAACGCAGGAGAATAGAGATGGCCGACCCAACCAACACTTCAGTTAATACTGGACCGAATAATTCCCAAGCAGCGGGTAACCCCCCGTCGGGAGCGGAAAACGGTAATGCCGGTGGAGAACGAGCGCTCAAGAATAAACTGCTCAAGATGGCACAGGAGACAGGTGATGGCGCTCTTGTAGCCATTGCGGCCAAACTGCAGGGGGGGGGATTGGCCGATCTTGACCCGACAGAAGTCTCTGTCCTGATGGATATGCTCAACGCCTCTGACTCAACAGAGGCGATTGAGCTGGCCAATGAGCTTGGTCAGGTTATGCTCAACCTCAATCAGAATCTGGCGGCAGACGGGGCCCCAGCAGAAAGCGGCGGCGATACAACAGCAGATAACACCGCGATTGGGGGCGGAGATCAGACAGCAGCAGAGAGTGCCGGAGGGGATAACGGCGCGACTGATTCAGCTGCAACGGCAGCGGCGGACGCAGAAGCAGAAGCGGAAGGTGAGCCACCAGTAGCGTCAGAAAATGTGGTCGAAGAGGCCGCAGCCGTAGATGGGGTGGATGTAACCGCCACCGATGCCGGTGCAGGTGCGGCAACTGCGGCAGAGGGTGAGACACCGCCAGCAGAGCAGAGCGAAGATCCCGGTGAGACCTTAACCGCTGACGGTTTTGATGGAACAGCGGTTCAGACCACCGCAACCGATGCCGGTAGCGATGCGACAGCGGCAACTGAAGATGGCCAGGCAGCGGCGGAACAGACCGAAGATGCCGGAGAGACACTAACTGCAGACGGTTTCGACGCCGCACCGGTAGAGACCGGTGGCACCGGCGCCGGTGCCGGTACCCTTGCGGCAACCGATGGTGGGCAAGCCGCGGCAGAACAGACCGAAGATGCCGGAGAGACACTAACTGCAGACGGTTTCGACGCCGCACCGGTGGAGACTGGCGGCACCGACGCCGGTGCCGGTACCCTTGCGGCAACCGATGGTGGGCAAGCAGCGGCAGAACCGGCTGAAGATGCCGGTGCTCTAACCTCAGACGGCTTTGATACGGCGCCGGTAGTGACTAATGCCACCGATGCCGGCGCTGCAGAAGCCACCACTACCGAGAGCGGACAGCCGGCTGCAGAGCCGACGGCGGATACTGCAACACCACAAGCGGTGGATGGGACCCCTGCAGCGAACACAGCAACACCAGCAACACCAGCAACACCAGCAACCCCAGCAACACCAGCGACCCCAGCAACACCAGCAACCCCAGCAACCCCAGCAACCCCTGCCAACGCTGCGCAGAACAGCGCCGGAACCGCGCTACCTTCAGCAGCGGTGAATAATGCCCAGAGTACCGTTCCCGTCACCTTGCAAGGCGCTACGACCAACACCGGAACCGCACCAACTCTAAATAACATCAATACCGGCACGCCGTCGGTAACCGCGGGGCTAGGGCTTACTTCTACTTCGAGTACCTCTACTAGTGGCGGTGCATCTGCTTTTACCAACGCCTTTAACTCACTACAAAGCCAGCTTTCAGGATTTAGCAATACCTCAGTAACTACAACATCCACCGGCTCTGGATCAGGCGCAAGCGTCACCTCGTCTCTCGGTGTTGGCGGTAGCTCAGGTTCCAGTTCCGGGCTTACCGCACCGTTTGTGATTCAGACCGTAAGCGCCGATGGGACTATGGCCAGTAACACCGCTCTACCTGGAAGTGTCAATACCAACAACACCCAGACCAGCTCAACCTCCAGTAGTGTCGGCAACTCTGTGATATCCGTCCCCGTGACCTCGGCGACGACAACCACCACCACCCAGCCACAGGTGACCCCACAAACCACACCCACGGTCAACCGCAGTGGTACCGTCACTTTGACTAGTGACACAACCCGTTTGAATGAGGGGAGCGAAGGTGATACCGCGCAGATAACCTATACCGCCACCCGTAGCAACATCCTTGCGGCAACCACGGTCAACTGGTCGTTATCCGGTGTTGGTAGTGAGGATCTTGGCGCAGGGCAACCGACATCAGGGGTTATCAATTTCGCGGTAGGAGAGAGGAGCAAAAGTTTTACGGTAACGGTGCGTGGTGATAAGAGTATCGAAGCCGATGAAATAGTGACGCTTAATCTCGCCAACCCCGGAGCCAACCTTACCCTTGGTGCCGTGAGCAGTGCCGTAACCACCATCATCAACGATGACGGACAGGTCTCCCTTGCGGTAGAACCGACATCGATTGAAGAGCAGTCTGCCGGTCAGACCACACTTCTCACCTACACCCTGACCCGCAGTAATGCGGTCAGTGCAACTAGTGTCAACTGGAGCCTCTCGGCTCAGGACAGCACGCTCATCGCTGCCAGTCAGGCAACTACAGGCACAGTCTCTTTTGCCCAGGGCGAAACGGTAAAGACCGTAACTATTGAGGTGCTGGGAGACAAGTTGATTGAAAATGACACCAACCTCCAACTTTCGCTCAATACCCCCGGACGCAACCTCAATCTTGCAGCCAATAGTCAGGCGCAAACCGCGGTAATTGATGACGACGGCACAGTCAATGTTACAGTAGATCAGAACTCCATACAGGAGCTGAGCAGTGGCGCTAGTACAACCCTGACCTACACCGTCACCCGTAGCAGTGCTCTAAGTCCAAGCTCGGTAAACTGGAGTATCACCGGGGTGGATGCCGCCGATCTGGTATCGGGTCAGCCGATGGCCGGAGAGGTCAATTTTGCTGAAGGAGAGCTGGTTAAGACGGTAACGATAGGGGTTGCCGGAGAAAAGTTGATAGAGACGGACGAAAGTGTTCTCTTCACCTTAAGCGCACCGGGTAACAACCTCAATCTTGGCAACAGTGTGACGGCAACAACCGCCATTGTTAATGATGATGGTACGGTCGCTATCAGTGTCGATCAGTCCGGGATTGAGGAGAAGAGTAGCGGCGACTCTACCACGCTCACCTACACCGTCACCCGTACCAGCAGTCAAAGCAGCTCATCTGTTGACTGGGCAGTAAGTGGGGTCGATGCAGCGGATGTCGTCGGTGGTGGCCTCTCGGGAACGGTCAATTTTGCTGCAGGAGAGACCACACAGAGTTTCACTGTCGTAGTACAGGGTGATAAAACGGTAGAAGCTGATGAGGCGTTGGCGGTCACACTGCTCAATCCGGGAGATAACCTCAACCTTGGGACTACAATTACCGCATCTACCACCATTACAAACGATGATGGGAGCGTCTCGATTAGTGTCAATCAGACCCAGATTGAGGAAGGGGATGCCGGACCAAAGCAACTCACCTACACCCTGACCAGAACCAACCCCATTGCCGCTGCCACGGTTGACTGGACTCTATCCGGTGTTGCTGCCGAGGATCTGGTTTCGGGTCAGGCAATGTCCGGAACTGCCCAGTTTGCGGCTGGTCAGGCCACCGCATCATTCACCGTAGGGGTCAACGGCGATATCACCATTGAAGAGAGTGAGACCGTTACCGTCACCCTCAGTAACCCCGGGGATAATCTCGAGATCGCCACTGCAGCAGCGTCGACCACGGTCATCAACGACGACGGCGAAGTCAATATCGCCGTCAGCCAGAGCACCATCGAAGAGCTGAGCAGCGGCAGCACCACCGTCCTCACCTATACAGTTAGCCGCAGTAACAGCGTCAGTAGCAGCAGCGTCGACTGGAGCCTTAGTGGCAGCCACGACACCACGGATCTGCTCGAAGGCCAGGCCAGCAGCGGCACACTCGAATTTGGCGTAGGCGAGAGCGAAAAGAGCTTCACCGTCACCGTCAACGGCGACAAAACCATTGAAACCGACGAGACCGTCACCGCCACCCTGAGCAACCCCGGTGACAACCTCAACCTCGGCACCACCCCCAGCGTCACCACCACTATTGTCAACGATGACAGCAATATAGAGCTGGCAGTGGATCACAGCGCCACCCTCAACGAACTGAGCAGCGGCAGCAGTACCACCCTCACCTATACCGTCAGCAGGGACAATAGCGTCAACGCCACCAGCGTCGACTGGGCCCTCACCGGGCTGACCGCCGACGACATGGTGAGCGGACAGGCGACCAGCGGCACTATCACCTTCGCCAGCGGCGAAACCAGCAAAACCTTCAGCGTAGAGGTGCTTGGCGACAAAACCATCGAAGCGACCGAGCTCCTAACGGTCGCCCTGAGCAACCCCGGCAACAATCTCAATCTCGGTACCACCACCACGGTGGAGAACAGCTTTACCAATGATGACGGCACAGTAGAGATCGCAGTCAGCCAGACCGCGATAGAAGAGTTGAGCAGCGGCAGCAGCACCGTCCTCACCTACACCGTCAGCCGCAGCAACGGCACCAGCGCCAGCAGCGTCGACTGGGCACTCACCGGCCTAAGCGCCGACGACATGGTGAGCGGACAGGCGACCAGCGGCAGCATCACCTTTGGCGCAGAAGAGACCGAAAAGAGCTTCACGGTAGAGGTGCTCGGCGACAAAACCATCGAAGCCGACGAGACCCTCACCGTCGCCCTCAGCAACCCCGGCGACAACCTCAACCTCGGCACCACCACCAGCGTCGCCACCACCATCACCAATGACGATAGCGATGCCACCATCGCCGTCAGCCAGGCGGCCATCGAAGAGCTTAGTAGCGGCACCACCCTCCTCACCTACACCGTAACCCGGGGTAATAGCGTCAGTGCCAGCACCATCGACTGGAGCCTGACCGGCGTCGACGCCACCGATCTCGCAACGGATCAGCCACAAAGCGGCAGCCTCAGCTACAGCGCAGGAGAGAGCAGTAAAACCTTCACCGTCACCGTCGTTGGCGACAAAACGGTAGAGGTGAGCGAAAACCTGCAGGTGAGCATCCACAACCCCGGCGACAACCTCAACCTTGGGGCAACGACTAACGCCACTACCAACCTCATCAACGACGACGGCGAAGTCAATATCGCCGTCAGCCAGAGCACCATCGAAGAGCTGAGCAGCGGCAGCACCACC
>JADFYS010000409.1 GCA_015232955.1 Gammaproteobacteria bacterium | reverse complement strand
CATCCATTGACCTTTGACTTTGATATAAGTCTCGTCCAACCGCCAGCTTTGGCCAACAGATACCTTCCTTTTCCTAAATTCTTGTTCGAGTTGAGGAGAATAATGATAAACCCATCGCTGAATGGTAGAGTGATCAACACCAACCCCACGATCTTCCATCATCTCCTCCAGATTTCGGTAGCTCAGCGGATATGCCAGATACCATCGAACAGAGAGAAGAATGGTCTCTTTCTCGAACCACCGGCCTTTGAAACTTATCATGGTTATTCTCCTTGATCTGTGAGGATAGCATTATGGAGTCAGATATGGGAGTGCTGAATAGTTTGCGACAGAACCGGCCGGGGCGCTGGCACTGCGTTCTGCCGGGGAATGCAGAGTATCGCTTTGAGAGTGGATCGCTGGCAGAACTCGGCTTTACGCTGCTGCTGGCACTTGCCGCCATCACCCTTGCACCGATGGCGCAGAGTGGTTTGGGAACCACCGATCTGATTCGGCAGGCTGTGGGGCATATTGACGATGCCAGCAGCCAGTACAGGGCAAGTTTTCCGTGATTTCCGGCTGGCAGCAGAGCAAAAATCGTGGTCTGTCCCCTATTATTCACCCTATTATTCAAAGCCCGCACCCAATCAAATTAAGCCATCAACGGAGCTTCACATAGTGCTCAATTATGCGCTGTCGCTGCTGCAATGGTGTCTACTGTATGATGCGCCAGAGATGGAGCAGAAGCCGTGGGGAACGCAGAGCCGTGATTATCTGCGCGGTATTGTTAGCAAAACCGTTACCCTACGCAAAGAGAGTACTGATCGCTATGATAGAGCGGTGGGAGAGCTGTTTGATATTACCGGCAACAACATTAACCGAAAGCTGGTCAACGCTGGAAAAGCGGCAGTTTACCGCAGATACTGTTCAGATAGCGGTTATTTTGCAGCAGAGAAGCAGGCTCAATCCGGCCACCTGGGTATCTGGCAGCACTCCGGTGATCATCAAACCCCGTGGCAGTGGCGAAAAATTCCATAAACCCCTAAACTTAATCCACTCTGTTATCAAGGAGCAAACCGAATGTCATTGGCACTGAATCACCATTTTGAAGAGATTCTGGAACCACTGGGTCACGAATCAGCCAATTTTTTCATGGCGGCATCGCTCTATCATGCCAAAAAATTGAGTTTTTCAGCGGCTGCCTCATTGGCAGGACTCGATTTTGATGCCTTTGCTGCCCGTTTAACAGAGCACTTTAACAGTGGTTATTGGCTTGATGATCAAGTGGTACTGGATGATATGGCAGTGGTAAAAAAGTTTAAGAAGTGATCAATGCAAGTCATTTGTAACAGCAGCCCGCTGATTTTCCTCTCTAAAATTGACCGATTGGAACTGCTGGCTTGCTGTTTTAATCAGGTTTGGGTGCCTGAAGAGGTCGTTTCAGAACTAAAAGGAGTACCCCTGCCGGAACCGATACAAGTGAAGTCACTCTCCGTTGAGGGGCGTGGGTTTGTCGCCGGAGCAATGGGTCGGCTCCATCGGGGTGAACTGGCGGTGATGCGTCTGGCGCAGGAGAACAGCGTCAAATGGGTTCTACTCGATGATCTGCTTGCCCGGCAACGCGCTGGTCGAATGGGGCTTAAAGTGATGGGTACCGTGGGTCTGCTTCTGCTCGCCAATTAAAGCGGTTTTGTAACAAAGGATGAGGTGAGTTATGAGATAGCTTGCCTTCGCCAACACCATAATCTCTTTATTTCTGATGAAATCGTCATCAGAATAGAGCAGCAGTTGATTTAAACCTCTTTTTTGAGTTTGGGCCGACCCCGTTTTGAGGGTGAAATCCTCTGCCCGGTGAGCCGCTCAATCTGCTCAATAAAGCGATCACTCCCCAATGCCAAACCGCCCTGAATGGTATGGCGAATCTTGCTCAGTAGCGGCCCATCGACATGGGCGCGAAAGAGCTGCTGGTAACTCTCCTGCCGCTCTGAGTCAGTTGAGCCAAGCGCCTGCCAGAGTAGGTGGGGGGTGTGCATTTTGCACTGTTTTCCCAATGCATTGCAGGGGTAACTCGACCAGCTGTACTCTGCCGGGTCGTTCACCATATCGGCACGAACCGGATTGAGTTCGATATAGCGGTAGAGGTGCAACAAGTAGAGTTCGCTCTCTACCAGTGATGCACGATAGCGCCCCTCCCACAGGGTACCGCTACGCCGGTAGCTGGAGTTGAAGTAGCGCACATAACTGCGACCCAGTGATTGCATCAGCTTGCCAATGGCACCCTCGGCTTGTGGTGTCGCCAGCAGATGCACATGATTGGTCATCAATACCCAGGCGTGTAGTTCGACCTGATACTTTTCGGCGGACATTCCGCACCCTAGGCAGCACGATTTTGGTATTTTTCATCGGTACCTATTCCGTAGTTCTGGGATGGATAAAGCGGTCCTCCGGTATTTTTAGCGCCCTCAAGAAGGCCTTGTGGGACTGGGTCAATGGCTGTGCTAGTCGGCGTGTCTGTCCGACACACAGCACCATAACGCCGCGAAACTTCCAGGTCAACATATAGGCGGTCGGACGACAGGTCGGCTTGTT
>JADFYS010000408.1 GCA_015232955.1 Gammaproteobacteria bacterium | reverse complement strand
GGTTTACGGCGTCCCGCCAATCGGGTAGCGGAGATCTCCACCCTTAACTTAATGACATTGGTATATAACCTGCGTGACATTGGTATATAACCTGCGGCCGTCTCTCCCGGATACCCCTTTCCATGTTTGGGGTGGGCTACTGCCCGCTCTCTTCCACCTGTTGAAGGTGGCCAATAATGGTCGAAAAACACACTTTAGCCGCTATCACCAGTGGCAGGTACTCCGCCTCGGTCAATCGTTGGTGGGTATAGTCCCAGAAGTGCTGCCACCTTAAGGTCACCTCCTCCCTTTTGTTGCTGTAGAAGTGTCGTGGAAGTTCGGATCCTCTTCGCTCTTGTAAAAGTTTGGCGATAAATGCCCCCCCCATCGCCGATCCCTCCACCACATAGAGGGTAGCGAGCCACTCCGCCACCGAGGTGATCTTGGGAAATGGCCTCTGCAGCGGCAGTGGCTGCAGATCCATCTGCTGCAGATCCCGTTCGAGGTGGTGAAGACGAAGAGAGAGTGGATAGTCGCCCAGAGAGGGGGTCTCCTCCAAAAAGCGGCTTAACCCCGACTCCATCCCCTGCTGGATTCCATGTAGCGCCTGTAGCGCCCTGCCGTAGGCCTCGGTGGTCAGTTCCGGCCGAACCAGAGGTGCGAGCAGGGGGTGGTGATCCACCCGTTGGTGCGACTCTCGGGTCTGTTCACGCAGCATCTGTTGTAGTGGGGAGAGGGGAAGAGAACGGTTCATTTTATGTATTTACTCAGATGTGCTGTCAGAAGTCAGTCACTCCCGCGAAGGCGGGAGTCCGGTTACGGCGGCTCTGGATTCCCGTTTGCGCGGGAGTGACGGCCGTATTTGAATAGCGATAGCGGATCACGCTCTCTCCTGTATAGTTACCATTTTACAAATATAACCTTTTAGACAAAGGGGCGATATACCCAAGATCAATGCTATTAAGTGAGTGACTGCGAAGGGATCTCCGCTACCCGATTGACGGGTGTCGATGGCATGGACGCCATCGGTAACCATTCACTCCCCTAGCCTGTTTTAGCCCTCACCCCGACCCTCTCCCAATGGGAGAGGGGGATTTAAGGAAGGGGGACTAAACGGTTACCGCCATCGTCAAGCCCTCATGGACGGGTTTACGGCGTCCCGCCAATCGGGTAGCGGAGATCCCACCCTTAACTTCATTGGTGACATCCCCCCTATTCTATCCTCTTTCCCTCTATTGTGTTCCGTAACTGACTCTACTACCCTACAGGGGAACTCTGTCGTTACCGTCCTGAGGAGGGGCTAATGCGCGCCCACTATCTACAGCATGTCCCGTTTGAGGGTCTTGGCTCGATGGAGCCGTGGCTGGCTGCCCGGGGATTTACCATCAGTCACACCCTGCTTGCCCCCTCACCCACCTTTCCCGCTTTGAGCGAGATTGACCTCCTGTTGGTGATGGGAGGGCCGATGAGTGTCAATGATGAAGAGGAGGAGCCGTGGTTAAGAGATGAGAAGCGGTACATTGAGCAGGCGATTGCCGCTGGTGTCCCGCTGCTTGGGGTCTGTCTCGGAGCGCAGCTGATCGCAGCGGCCCTCGGCGCCCGAGTCTACCCCCACCAGCGGGAGATCGGCTTCTGGCCGATCTACGCCGCGGCAGATCCTCCGCCACACGGCTACCGCTTCCCTTCTGAGCTTACCGTCTTTCAGTGGCACGGTGAGACCTTTGATCTCCCCTCCGGGGCGACTCTACTGGCATCCAGCCCCGCCTGTGGTCATCAGGCGTTCCAGCTGGGAGAGCGGGTGATCGCCCTCCAGTTCCATCTTGAGACCACCCCCGCCAGCGCAGAGGATCTGGTGAACCACTGCGGTGATGAGCTGCAACCCGGCCCCTGGGTCGCAACCCAGGAGGCGATTCTCAACCCGGAAGCAGGCTCTTTTGAGCAGATTTCGAACGAGATGGCGCGGTTATTAACCTACCTTACCCGGGATCTGATTCGGTAAGCGGTGATCTCTTTTTGATATCCGCCCCCTCTCCACCCGCTTCGGGTAACTCCACCCCAACCGTCTCCTGTGACATCACCCTCAGAGGACGGGTGCAGGGGGTCGGTTTCCGCCCCTTTGTCTATCGCTTGGCGCAGGATCTCGCCCTCTGCGGTAGCGTCCGCAACCGCATGGGGGAGGTGACGATTGCGGTGGAGGGGGGAGAGGGTGCGGTGGAGCAGTTTCGACAACAGCTCCTCTCTGCGGCGCCCCCACTCTCCCGCCCCGAGATTCACACTGTCGACCTCCGCCCCCTTCGCCACTTCTCCGCATTTGTGATTGAGGAGAGTAGCCAAGAGGAGCGGGGTGCGATCCACCTCCCTCCCGACCACAACCTCTGCCCCCTCTGCCGTCACGATCTCGACGATCGCGACAACCGCCGCTATCACTACCCCTTTACCAACTGTACCCAGTGTGGTCCCCGCTACACCATCATCGAAGCCCTCCCCTATGATCGTGCCGCCACCTCCATGGCCCCTTTTCCCCTCTGCCCCGACTGCCTGCAGGAGTATCGCAACCCCGGGGATCGCCGTTTTCACGCCGAACCCATCGCCTGCCCCCG
>JADFYS010000407.1 GCA_015232955.1 Gammaproteobacteria bacterium | reverse complement strand
GAGTGTGCAAAGCTGAAACTGGAGCAGGTAAAGACCCCCGCCTACCTGAAGAGTCTGAAAGGGACGATTGGCGCCGATCCCCTGATGCCTCCCGGCCAGGCTACCGCGGCTACTTAGAGACGAACGGCTGCCAGATTTTTACCGCTTCAACAGTGATAGGGAGGTAGTCGCGGCGGGAAAGCCGACAGCGCTCGAAACAGCGCTGTCGTCGCTGGAGTTTGCGGCAGATCCGTTTTGCTGCGGCGATAATAAGGGCGCACTCCAGACCAAAGCGTCTCTCTAGCCGTGGAGGGAGCGCCTCTGCGATTGCAAGGCGGGCCTCTATCTGTCGAATCTGCGCTTGCAGCAGCCGCTGCAGCCCCTCATTCACCCCCCCTTGGGCGATGGCTGCTTCTCCTACCCCGTAACGCGCCATCTCCTCCTGTGGGAGATAGATTCGTCCCATTTCGTGATAGTCCTGCTCTATATCCTGAAGAAAATTGATTCGTTGCAAAGCGGTGCAGAGGGCGTCCGAGCAGCGGATATTCTCGCTATTCGCTGCACCACGGAGAGAGAGGAGAAGCTGTCCTACCGGATTGGCGGAAAGGGCACAGTAGCTCTCTAGCTCGCGCTGATTGCGATAGCGTCGCACCGTAAGATCCTGGCGAAACGCAGCAAGGAGATCACGAAAAGGGGTTAGCGGGAGTTGGAAGCGTTCAATGGTGTCGTGGAGTGCCGTAAAGAGGAGATCCTGAGCAGGTGATGAGGTCAATGCCACCTCCATCTCTTCTAGCTGCTGTAAACGCTGCTCTATAGAATAATCGCCTTCATCTGCCCAGTCATCCCCTCTGCGAGCAAAGGTGTAGATCGCAGCGATGGCCGGTCTGATCCGGCGCGGAAGAAGGTGTGACGCTACTGGAAAGTTTTCGTAATGGCCCCTAACCACAGAGAAGCAGTAACGATAGGCGGCTGCAATGCTGCTATCCATTTCTGATCCGGAGAGAGATGGTATCCTCCAAGTTCAAAAGAAATAGTGCTGGAGCAGATAGCGGGTGAAACCGGGGCGGAGATAAAAGCCGCGGGGGTTGACCTCGATCACCTCTCCTTGAGGATTGAAGGCGGAGGTGCGAATACGGGAGTGGGCCGCTTTGGGGCGAATCTGTAACACCTCGCCCATGCGGGCAGAGATGGTCTCAACCTCACCACTCCAGATTCGATCCATCAGCTCACTCCAGTCGCGCTGCAGCACCCTCTCCTCCTCTTCAGAGGGTGACCAGAGGAGGGGAGAGGCGATCTTCCGTTGTGGGAGTGGGATTTCACGCTCGGCGATCACAGGAACCCACAACACCCGCTGCAGTTTGGTTCGTATCCAACTCTTCTCCCACGGAGTGGGGATAATCTCATCCAGAGGTACATTACAGATGTAAGTACTCTCAAGAGGGAGCCCTTCATGAGTGATGGGCAGCGTCTTTAGCTCAACCCCTATCTCAGTGAAGTCAGGCTCCTGACGCGAGTTAGCGGATGCGCCGAGTAGCTGCTCGAGCAGTTGACCAACCCACCCCTTATTGTGAAGAAGGTTTGCAGGCACCGTAACCCCCAGGCGCTGACTACAGGCAGCAACAGTTAAACCGGCGAGCGCTTCTGCCCGTTGCAACAGCTCTTGTTCAGTGCGTGGTGGTAAAGGCGAGTTGCAGCTCCCATTACTCTGATTGGGACGAGGGTGTAACACAAGGGAACCGTTTACCTCCATCGATATGGATCCTCAATACAAAACAGAATAGGGCAGTTGGCACAGGGGGAGATCTCTGTAATACTTCCTCCAAGATTATAACCGCTATTCCTGAGGAGGAGAGAGATGAAAAGATGGATGATGCTTCTGGTGGTCACACTGCCGCTTATCGCTACTGCTGCGCCACCGCGGCAAACGGCGGATCTGCCCCATCAACGCAGTAGTGAAAACGGAGTACAAGAGCCGGCAAGAATACTGCGTGACGCGGTGACTGCACTGACCTCTTTTAGTCACGAGGCGAAGGGGCATGATGAGGCTGCCTTGCGCCGTTTTCTTGGTCAGCAGGTTCTCCCCATTTTTGACTTTGAGAGGATGGCTTACTGGGCGATGGGGCGTGCAGCTCGCACCGCAACACCACAGCAGCAACAGGAGATCACTATCCGTATTCGCGAGGAGTTTACCCAGATGTTGGTGACTCGACTGCAGCAGTTTAAAGGGGAGCACATTGAGTATCTTAAACCGCGCAAGAACCGTAATGGCAATGTGATCCTGGCCCTGAGAGCTGTTGACAGGCAGCAGCAGCGGCCGCCAATCACCCTCTTGTTTAAACTACATCAGCGACATGATGGCTGGAAAATATTTGATGTCGTGGCCAACGGTTACAGTGTGATCAACTACTTTCGGCAACAGCTTGGCTAAAATCGCCCACCCGACCCTCAGGAGCAAGAGCGTCACCACCTCTCGTCGCGCAGGCAAGGAGCGAAGCGGCTTCACGCCTCTTCTCGACTAACTTGCATGAATGGTGCGGCGTCACCCTCGATTATGAAATGTATTTCACGCTAATGATCATGCCAGGTACTTGCAGACAACCCCCCT
>JADFYS010000406.1 GCA_015232955.1 Gammaproteobacteria bacterium | reverse complement strand
TGAGCCAACTGCTCGTAGCGCGAAAAGAGATCCCGATTCTGATCGGTAAATACGGGGTAGAAGGGGATCTCCCCCTCCCTCAGCCCAGGGATAAATGGCTCGGGGTACTCCCGCATCAGCAGATCGCCACCACCGACAGAGTCGACAAAGTGACCAAACTGTGTTGTCCGGGTATAGCTGAAGCGTTGTGGATAGTTGACCACCGCGACCTCTTGCTCTGATTGGGCAATCCGCTGTGTCTCTAAACGGAGGGTGCGATAGGGTAGTACCCCATAACAGTAACCAAACAGCGCATCCACCATCCCGGTATAGATGATCTGTCCAGCAAAGGCTTTATCCTCAAGCAGACACACTCCCGTCTCGATATTCAGCTCAATCAGAGAGGACATTGCGGTATTCAGGCGACACTCAAGAAGGGGATGATCCAGAATCTTCTCCACCATCTTGCTATAGCCCGAAACAGGTATCCCCTGCCATTGATCCGCGAAATAGTCATCATCTCTACTGACCACCAGCGGTACCCGCGCAATCACCTCCGCAGAGAGTAGATCTGGATCGAGCCCCCACTGTTTACGCGAATAACCACGAAACAGCTTCTGATAGATCCGCTCTGCCAGTTCACCCAGCTGCGGCTCTCCACTCTGCCGCAACTCCAGAATCGAGATCCGCTGCCCATCACCATAGTGGTGCAGTAACCGCTGCACCAACCTCTCCGCCTCAGCTCGAGGATAGAGGATCTCAAGCGAATTGAGATTAAAAGGGAGGGGAATCAGTCTGCGATCCACCTCCGCCAAGACCCGATGACGATAGGGTCGCCAGTGACAAAAGCGGGAGAGATAGGTGTAGACCGACCGGTTATCGGTATGAAAGATATGGGGGCCGTAGTGGTGAAGGTAGATCCCGTCAGCCGTAGCCGAATCGTAACAGTGGCCTGCGATGTGACTCTTCCCTTCAACTACCAGTACTCGCCACCCCCCCTCCTCCGCCAGTTGCCGAGCCATCACCGCACCACTCAGGCCTGCACCAACCACTACTGCATCATAACTAGCCACTATCGTCCCCCTTTTGGCCAAGAAAGAGAAGCGGCAGCAGCAGGAGCACAAAGGGGGTCAAGGCCACGGTTACCAACAGCGCCACTGTCGCCAACAGCAGCTGTTTCACCCCACGCAGCAACAGTTTCCCCACAGCAAGCGGTTCTAGTTCACCCCCGGCAGTGAACATCCAGCGCGATTCGGCCGGAATTGAGAGGGCAAACAGAAGCACATTCAGAAAGCCGTAACCACTATGGTTGGTCACCGGAACCACAACCCCTTCAGATGGATGGAGAGAGAGTCTCGCTGCCAACGCACTCCCGCGCTCCCCCCAGCGCCAAAAAGGGGAGAACGGCCGTTTGTATGGATAGACAACGACCTCGGCTACCCCCTCTGTTGCCGTCAGTTCCGGAACACTATGGGCGTGGGTGATCACTGCGATCTCAACCCCCGCAAACCGCTGCCGTAGCTGCGGCAGGATCAGATCCAGCTGTTGCAGACTGACTGAACGCACCAGCAACAGACGCTTTGGCTGCATCTCAGCGGAATTGGGTGAAGATATTTTCATAACTGATCCGCGCCTTAAGCACACTCTGTCGCGCTACCGCTTTGCGCTTTGCAGCGACCACACTGACGCCACGCCAGGCAGCGACTGCTGCGCGAAGGTAGACCAGGCTCCTCTGCTCCAATGAGTGGAGAACAACATGAAAAAGCAGTCTCAATGTTGTTAAGAGAGCCAGATCAAGCGGATAATGCTTCCATATCAGCCAGAAGGCGTTCCGGGTATAAAAAAAGGGGGCGCGTTCACTGCTGCGATTGCGCGGAGAGAACTTATGTAAAGCGACAATGTCAGGACAGTTCTCTATCCTGTAACCTGCCGCAAGGAGACGAAATGCGGTATCCTGCTCATTCCAGTAGAGAAAAAACTCCTCTGGATACCAACCAATCCGCTGAAAGAGATCGCGCCTAACCCCAAAACCGGCGCCGTTAAAGGAGTACTGCTCGCCGCATCCCGCAGCCTCGCCCCCCTCCCTGTGACGCTTATACGCCTCTCCTGCAAATCCAGAGAGGTTGCGCACCGCAAAGGCGACCACACCAAGAGTGGGATCTCTCTCAAAGCGGGAGACCATCTTCCCCGGAGCGTCGGGAAGAGGGTATGAGTCATCATCAAGAACGATAATATATTGCCCCGTCGCCACGGCAAATCCGCGATTATAGGCAGCTATCCCGATATTTTTCGGCAGTGGCAACAGCGATACTTGCGGGAAGGAGGAGGCGACCATTGCTGCGGTACCATCTTCAGAGCCATTGTCGACAACAATGATCTCCAGTCGAGGGTAGTCTGAACGCTGTAACTGCCTGAGACCTTCGTTCACCTCGTCCCTGCGATTCCAGCAGAGCATTACGACCGATACCAACGGCTGTGGTGAACTAGCCATCATCACAACGAAAGGAGTTGGGTATGCAATAGAGAAGGGTAAGGTGCGTTACAGAAAAAAAGATGGTGCGAAAGGAGAGACTCGAACTCTCACGGGTTACCCCACAGGAACCTAAATC
>JADFYS010000405.1 GCA_015232955.1 Gammaproteobacteria bacterium | reverse complement strand
CGCATCAAAAAAACTGTCATCGGGTTGCGTTCCGTCCATGCCCATCATAATCAGGCCACGAAAGTCACGGTCAAAGTGGTGAACAAAGTAGTAGGTGGCGATGGTCGCCCCCACCCCGTGACCAAGAAGGACAATATTCTTCACATTTTGCGCCAGAATATAGTCACGGGCAGCATTAATACGAGGGACAACCTCTTCCATCAACTCTGTGGTCACCCCGTTGAGCACCGTCTCGGGGAGAACAGGGAGTTCAAAGCTGAGGGTGCTCCACCCAAGCGAAGGGAGACGGGTACGAAGATAGTGAAAGGCGCTGGGGCCATCGGGATAGGCGCCGTAGTCGTGGATCATGATCAGACTACCGGTCTCCTGCCCCCGCTCTTTTGCGCGGTGAAGGCCGATAAACTCAACATCACCAGTTTTGAGTGTCACCAACTCCTCTCGCGGCAGGATCTCTTTAATATCCTCCATCCAGCGCTGCTGTCTCGAGAGGGGTGCCGCATTCACAGGATCAGGGGTGAGAAGAGAGAGCAGGAGGATAAGGGCAGAGAGCGCACGGATCGGTTGCCACCACAGAGACAGAGGGCTATCTCTTCTCATCCCGGGTCGAGAACGGCCCTGGGAAGCGTACTCCAGAGGGTTAACGAACCACCAGAACCGAACAGTGGGCATTGTGAACGACTCGGGTGGTGCAGGAACCGATCAGCTCCTGACCGCTACTGCCGGAGTGGGGCGGCATAACGATCAGATCGCTGTGGATGATGCGCGCAAGGGCGACAATCTCTCGTGATGGTTTACCCACCCGAACATGACTGTGGAGATGGGACCAGCCGGGGAAGAGGGTTCGGGTCAGGTGCCAGAGCCGTTTTTTGACCTCATCTTCAGCGCGGTGAAGTGTCTCTTGCGGAAAAAAAGAGGCGACAAGGGGCATCCCAAAGTCGGGAATGACTGTAACCAGATGGATCTCACTCTGTTCGGGATCGGCCCGCTCCAGCACCAGGCGGACGCACGCCGCCTCCGCTTCGCCTCTCACCTCAAGGTCTTGAGGGAGGATAATTCTCTTAAACATCTCGGGTCTCCTCTGGCTGTTTGCGCTGAAGTTGTCTCTGGCCGATATAGGCCAACAGGAGCAGGGCGGGGAGAAACATCCACTGCTTTGGAGGGCGTTGGCTCTCTACTTCAAAATAGTGGATCTCCCAGTCAAAATCTAGTCCGGCACTCTCTGCCGCACTCCCGAAAATGACATTGTCGATAAGTAGCTGTTCTCCCACCTGCAGCAACTCAATCCCGGCGCTGGCCAACCGCTCCTCTCCGTTGCCACCCTCACCCAGAGCGAGCAGGACCGTTTTTGAGACCATCTTCCCGTCAAGATTCTCTCCGGAAACGCGCATCTGAAGCGTATCCCCTTCGGCAAGGGTGTCACTGTGGGCGATCAGCTGTGTCGATGGAACCTGCTCCAGCGGTGGATAGAACTCATCCCACCAGAAGCCGGGACGGAAGAGGGTAAAGGCGATAAGAAGCAGGGCGAGAGACTCCCAGATACGGCTCCGCACCAGCCAGTAGCCCTGCGTCGCTGCAGCAAAGAGGAGCATGGCGATCACCGCACCGATGATCACCACCACCAGCTCGACCACCCCATTGATGCCTATTAGCAGTAACTGGGTGTTAAAGATGAAGAGAAAGGGGAGAATGGCGGTACGGATATCGTACATAAATCCTTGAATACCGGTCTTAATCGGATCACTGTTGGCGATTGCTGCAGCGGCAAAGGCGGCCAGTCCCACCGGCGGGGTGTCATCGGCCAGAATCCCGAAATAGAAGACAAACATATGGACCGCAATGAGGGGGACGATCATGCCGTTGGTGGCGGCGAGGGAGACGACCACCGGCGCCATCAGACTGGAGACGACGATGTAGTTGGCGGTTGTCGGCAGCCCCATTCCGAGAATGATGCAGATAATCGCCGTAAAGATGAGGGCGAGAAGGAGGTTGCCACCAGAGATAAACTCAACAAAGCCGATCATCACCTGACCGATACCGGTGAGGGTAATGGTCCCGACAACGATGCCAGCGGCAGCGGTAGCGACACCGATACCGATCATATTTCTCGCTCCGTGGGAGAGGCCAGAGATACACTCGTTCAAGCCGGTTACAATCTCACTCTGCCACCGCTGTTGGCGAAAGTAGGCCTGGAGCGGGCGTTGGGTGATGACAATAAAGATCATGAACAGGGTTGCCCAGAAGGCAGAGAGTCCCGGCGAGAATCGCTCTACCACCAGACACCACATCAGGACGACAATGGGGAGAAGGAAGTAGAGACCCACCTTCACCGTCGGCCCCACCTCGGGCAGGGTGAGAAGGGGATCATTGGGGTCATCCTGCTCCAGTTGTGGAAAACGGGCGGAGTAGCGAATGAGGAGGATGTAACTGGTAAAGATGAAGGCAGAGACGATAGTAAGGGCCCATTCGCCGCTATACGCTTTCACCCAGCCGATACCGTAGTAGACCGCAAGACCGATGATGCAGGTGGCGCTGATGATCGCGCTGGCCACCAGCATCTTTTGGGCGAGGGTGGAGTGGTGCTCCCGCTTCA
>JADFYS010000404.1 GCA_015232955.1 Gammaproteobacteria bacterium | reverse complement strand
AGCTGGAAGAGAGACCAGAGAAGAGGGATGACAAAGAGGATTTTGGCCGAGAACCCAGAGGGGGATCGCGCACCAGAGTCGCTGCTGGCGACCATCTCTTCCAGACTATCTTCGCTCCTCTCCATCTGAAACTCCTAGATTACAGTAGATTGTATGGTGTAGAGACGCAGGATTCCCAGGGAGGTAAAGGCCTCTTTACCGCCCCGGGGTGTGGTTAGCTGATGTAAAAGAGGGGGTGACTAGAGAAGTCCCGCCTCTTTATAGTAGCGGATTGCGCCTTCATGCAGCGGAGCAGAGAGACCATCCTTCACCATTTCACTCTTTTTGAGGTGGGCAAATGCGGGGTGGAGTTTGCGGAAATCGTCAAAGTTTTCGAAGACCGCCTTCACCACCTGATAGACGGTATCTGCAGGAACCTTGCTTGAACTGACAAAAGTGGCCCCTACGCCAAAGGTGGTGGTATCACTATCATTGCCACGATACATACCGCCGGGGATGATAGCAGTGCGATAGTAGTCGTTAGCCTGAATCAATTTGGTTACTGCAGGGCCATTTACATTCACCAACACCGAATCACAGGAGGTGGTCGCCTCTTTAATCGATCCAGATGGGTGACCCACGACATAGACCATGGCATCAATTTTGTTGTCACACAGCGCTTTTGACTGCTCGGCTGCCTTTAACTCAGAGGCGAGGGAGAAGGCGTCGTTGCTCCAGCCCATGGCGTTCATCAGCACCTCCATGGTGCCGCGTTGACCGGAGCCGGGGTTCCCGATATTGACCCGCTTCCCTTTGAGATCTTCGAACTTACTGATACCGGCGTCGGCACGGGCGACCACGGTAAAGGGTTCAGGATGTACCGAAAAGACGGCGCGCAGATCCTTATTCGCCCCCTGATCGGCAAACTTGCTGCTGCCGTGATAGGCGTGATACTGCCAGTCGGACTGTGCTACCCCCATATCCAGTTCGCCTGCGCGGATAGTGTTCAGGTTATAGACCGAGCCACCGGTAGACTCTACCGAACAGCGAACCCCGTGCTCCTTGCGTCCTTTATTGACCAGACGACAGATAGCCCCGCCTGTAGGGTAGTAGACCCCGGTAACACCACCGGTACCAATGGTGATGAAGTTGGTCGCTGCAGCGGGGAGAGCGAGGGCGGCACTGCCGACAAGTAGACCGGCAGAGATGAGGGAGGTGGATAGTTTTCTGAATCTGTTCATGGATACTCCTGGGTAGTTTTTAAAAAAAATTGACTTCGGATTACAGAACGAACAGAGAGATTATCACCGCATTGGCAAGAGAAGGTCAAACTTTCCCGAGAGGAGGGGGGTGTCTATTGAGGTATCAACCCCGAAAATTCCGGTTTTTTCACAGCAACTGCAGCATCGAGGGTGTTCTGCATCAGGGTGGCAACGGTCATTGGGCCGACCCCTCCGGGAACTGGGGTGATCCATGCAGCGCGCTCGGAAGCTGCAACAAAGTCGACATCGCCCACCAGCTTGCCTTCACTATTGCGATTGATGCCGACATCGATCACCGTTGCCCCTCTTTTGATCCATTCACCACGAACAAAGCCGGGCCTGCCTACGGCAACGACAACAATATCTGCCCGAGAGATATGTTGCGCGGTGTCACGACTGAAGCGGTGGCAGGTGGTGACCGTCGCCCCGGCAAGGAGAAGCTCCAGCCCCATCGGTCGGCCGACGATGTTGGAAGCGCCCACCACAACCGCATCCTGACCTTTAATCGCCTCGCCTGTCTCGTGAAGCAGGGTCATAATCCCACGCGGCGTACAGGGGCGAAGCAGAGGGATACGCTGTGCCAGGCGGCCGATATTATAGGGGTGAAAGCCGTCGACATCCTTCAGGGGAGAGATCTGCTCGATAATGGTTTCGGCCCGAATATGGGGGGGGAGGGGGAGCTGCACCAGAATTCCATCGACCCGAGGATCCCGATTCAACTGGTCGATAAGGTGAAGAAGCTCATTTTCGCTGACGGTTGCATCGAGGTCGTGGGCAAAGGAGGTGATGCCGGTCTCTTCGCAGGCGCGGCGTTTGCTTCCGACATAGACGCTGGAGGCGGGGTCTTTGCCCACCTGAATGACCGCGAGGCCGGGGCGACGCTCACCTGCGCGAACTCTGGTCGCTACCTCCCTTCCCGTCTCTGCCAGCAGAGATGAAGCCCGTTTTTTACCATCGATCAGTTGTGCCGCCATGATTACTCCAGTCAAGAAGAGAACTCTTAGCGCCATTCTCTCATGCGTCGCCAAAATGGCCAACCCAAAACCGGATGGAGCGGTTAGAACATCGCGTTCTCCTTTGGCTGATGGGGTATAGCGCAAAGCCCCCCCTTTTTTTTGATAAGCGTATCTGTCTTGGGTAATTTTGATTTATGGGGGAGAGGGTGTTAGATTATCTTCTCACTCTTCATATAACAGTCTGGGAATAATAGATGCACTCGCCCCTATCCAAAAGAGCCTTTACCCCCTTCTCCTGGCTGCTGTTTTTGCCACCGACGCTTCTCGCCGCCAGTGGCGATGAGTTTTCGATTGACTTTCTTGAAGATCTCCCTCCGGTGGTAACGGTCACCGGAAT
>JADFYS010000403.1 GCA_015232955.1 Gammaproteobacteria bacterium | reverse complement strand
CCCTGCTTTTTTAACCCTCACCCCTACCCTCTCCCGCTGGGAGAGGGAGATCAGGTGATGGGGTCTGAACGGTTACCGGTGATTTTGGACAGGAGCAGCAACCCACAACAGATCTGAGGATTATCCGATAACTCCCGTAGGGTGGATAAGCGAAGCGCATCCACCGGCCCGAGATTTGGTGGATGCGCTACACTTATCCACCCTGCAATGCAAAATCATGATGTCGTAGCGGTGATTGTAACCGTTCAGACCCCCCTGCTTTTTTAACCCTCACCCCTACCCTCTCCCGCAGGGAGAGGGAGATCAGGTGATGGGGTCTGAACGGTTACGATGAAGCCTTTGTGGATCGCTACTCAGCTTTCGACTGTGACTCTTCTCGTTTCCACCGTGACAGCCACTCCCAGACAATTCCTGAAGGGCGATCAATCCCGGTTCTGACATAATGGAGGGCATTGTGATTCTTTAATACCGGGTCAATCAACCTCTCGCCTCCCGGCTGACTACAGATCAACAGCTCATCCCCCTGCTGGAGCAGATAGTCATCCCCGGGGGTCAGGGTGTAGTGACCATGATAGTTTCTCACCATCAGGGTGATGGCCGGATGGCGCTGTCGGTAGTCCCGAACATTATAAAAAATCTCTGCCAGCCGCACCTTCTCTCCCTCTTCCAGGGCAACCACCACTGCGGGACTGCCGCGTCGATCGATCATCACCGTCCACAGTTCAGGTACCACTTGATCCACCATGGCGACAATCCTGGAGACCAGGATGTTGACCCAACTTTTACTCTGATGGAGCACCATCTCAAGGAATATGGTCAACATTGGATTGGTCAACTTGGCAAAGATATCGTGAGCGATGACATGGCTACGCCGCATCGAGAGATCGAGATTGGCTGCATTAAAGAGATCCCCGTTGTCAGTCCGGTTCTGTCGCGCCACCCGAAACAGCGCTGGGTTGAGCTGGTTAGCCGTAATAATGATCGAGAGATTATTGGCATCGTCATCGGTACCGGCAACAATCCCCACCGCATCCTCAACTCCCGCCAATTTAAGCGTAGCCGCTTCCGTTCCCCGTCCAACGACACAGAGACCGATACAGTCCGCCTTCTCTGGCTCCGCTTCAATGATGGTCACCTCAACTCCATCCCGAATCAGGTTGGAGTAGACCGCCTTGCCAAAACGACCATAACCGCAGAGAATCCACCGCCCCAGCGGAACCTCAATATGCTCTCCCAGAAGGTCATTGGGCACTCCATAGAGCCACTCAAAGAGAATATGAAGTCCGGGAGAGTGGAACGCCTGAACCAATCTTGTGGCAAAGATATCAAAAGGGTTGATCACACGGTCGGTACCGAATGAGGCCATATTGGCCTCGGTATCGTGGTTTTCGGCGCGACAGATCACCTTCATTGATGGGTTGAGTAATTTGGCAGTAATCGCTACCTTCAGGTTGGAGAGGTCGTCATTGGTCAGAGCCACCACCCCAAGGCAGTAGTTGTGGAGCAGTCCCGCCTCTTTCAGGGTCTCAACCCGTCGGACATCAGCACATAGTCCGGGGACATAGATGATGTGATGAGTCATACTCAGAGTATTGATCGCACTCTCTTCAATATCGATCACCACCACCCGAATCCCACGGCTAATCAGGGCGCGAGTCAGCATCGATCCGGTATCCCCATAGCCGCAGATGATGTAAAACGGCTCATTAATGGCGCGAATGGTGCGTTCAAAAGAGCGCTCCTGGGCAAACTCCTGAAATTTTCGACTCTGAACCAGCGTCAGGATCTTACCAATGGCGTAGAGCCAGGAGATGACCGCCAGATAGATAATAAAAGAGACCCAGATGCGCTGACCTTCGGTAAAGCTAAACGGGATTTCGCCAAAGCCGATGGTGGTTGCCATAAAGCTTACAAAATAGAAGGCGTGAAAAAAGGTCATATTCCACGGCTGACCGTTATCATCGACCCCCGGGATAAGAACCATACCCAAGATCGAGATGGCATAGACCAGCACCAGCAGCACCAGTGGTACCCGCATCCGGCGTAAGACAAGCGCGACTACAGGGTGCATCAGAGATCTACTTTGACAAGGAGCGGTTAAAGACGGAGATTGACCGTCTCGATCAGAAGCAGAACCACCGAAGTAAGATTGGCGAGCATCGCCCCACCTGACAGAGAGACGATACTGCCTAGATAGAAAGAGTCGAGACCGGTTGGAGAGACATGCTCGGCATAACCCCAGACGATTGCTGCCGCGATCAGCTGCAGATCCGCCACCAGACTGGTCGCAAGGAGAATGGCCCCTATCTGAGTGCGATCCCCAAACTTCAGGATGGTTGCAATTAGACTCACCACTATCGCCGCATAGAGTTCATAGACATTATGGTGATCCGGGCTATCAAAATCGCCAATAAAAAAACCGAAATTGAGGGTGAGGGCGAGGACGATAAAGAAGCCGAACATCACCTTTTCAAGATTCATAACTGCTATCTCCTTGTAGTACTACTTAAATTCCGATCTCATTAAGTTAAGGGTGGGGATCTCCGCTACCCGATTGGCGGGACGCCGTAAACCCATCCATGGGGGCTTGACGATG
>JADFYS010000402.1 GCA_015232955.1 Gammaproteobacteria bacterium | reverse complement strand
GGCGCTGGAAGAGACGGTTCCGCCACTGCGCCAGCAAGGGGCGGATCTGATGATTCTTCTGCTCAATGATAGCGTCGCTGAGATGAAGGAGATTCAGGATCGTTACCACCCGGATCTGCTGTTAATCGCATCTAATGACGGTAATCGGGTGACGGTGGGGCGAGAGGGGATGATCGCCGTTCAGGGGGGCGGTGATGAGGTGGTGATCTTCGATCTCTACCCCAATCCAAAAACGGATCAGGTGGGGGGGCACTGGTTTGGTGAAGGACGACTACTTCAGTTGGGGCGCTTTGCCGCGAAGCAGGAGGTGTCCACCGCGATAGATCACTATCGGACAAAACTCTCCTCCCATCTCGATCAGGTGGTGGGGCGGGTGAGCGCTAGGGTCGATACAACACGAGAGGCGGTGCGGGGGGGTGAGAACGGTTACGGCAATCTGGTGGCCGATACTCTTCGTCGTGAGCTGGGTGCCGATGTCGCCTTAATTAATGGTGGAAACCTTCGTGGGGATCTCCAGCGCCCCTCGGGATCTTCTCTCACCCGCGGAGATATGCTGAGGACACTCCCCTATAAGAGCCGTGGGGTGCTGGTGCGGGTGAGTGGGCAGCAGCTGCGAGAGGCGATAGAGAGTGGTCTGAGTCGGGTGGAGGAGATGAAGGGGCGCTTTCCCCACCTCTCCAATATTCGTCTGAGCTACGATCCGAATCGTCCGCCGGGGAAGCGCCTGGTGACGCTCGAGGTGGCCGGAGCTGAGGTGGTACCAGAGCGAAACTATCTCCTTGCGACGCGCGATTTTCTTGCCGCCGGTGGTGATGGCTATGCGGTGCTCTTGCAGGGGGAGCCACTCACCAGAGTCAACGCCTCTCGTTATTTATGGGAGATGGTGGCCAACGCCTTTCTTGAAGCGGGTGAGCTGGAACCACGAATAGAGGGGCGGTTACGACAGGTCTCTGCGCCGTTACCTCCGGCAGAAGATCTTCACCCTGAGGGAGAGGACTCTCTGGACAACCCCCCTTCCCGAACAGCCGAGGTGAGAGGCTACAGTCGGGAAGAGCTGCTGGGGAAGAACCACCGCTTGGTCAAATCGGATGAACACCCCCCCGAACTCTACGCCGAGATGTGGCAGACCATCTGTAACGGTCACACCTGGCACGGTGAGGTCAAAAACCGTAATCGCAATGGGGGCTATTACTGGGTCCGCGCCTCCATCGTCCCTTTTTTAGATGAGAGCGGACAACCGTTTCAATATATCTCTATCCGTACCGATATCACCCATATCAAGGAGATGGAGAGTGCCCTCACCCGGGCCAATGAGACCGCACTCAAAGCGCTCCGTGCCAAAGAGAACTTTCTTGCCGCCATGAGTCATGAGTTGCGCACCCCCCTCACCAGTATCCTCGGGTTTAGTGAGGCGCTGGAGGAGACCCGTCTTGGCCCGAACCAGCACGAACTGCTCGCGAATATCACCATCTCTGGCCAGGCCCTCCTCTCCCTGATCAACGACATCCTCGATATGTCGAAGATCGAGGCGGGTAACTTTCAGATTGGCAACAGCCCTTTTGAGCTGCAGACGCTACTCGACGGGGTGATCGCCCTGTTTCGCATCCGTGCCCGCGATGAGGCGGTATCACTGCGGCTGGAGATCGTGGGCGATCCTCCACCACCGCCACTGCTCACTGTCTCGGATCCCAACCGTCTGCGTCAGGTGCTGATCAACCTTGTCGGCAACGCCATGAAGTTTAGCAAGGGCGGGAGTGTTGCCGTTGTCGTCAATTACCAGACGATCACCACCACAGATGAGGGGAAGCGGATCACCGTCCACTTTGCAGTACGCGACACCGGAATCGGCATCTCTGCCGAAGGACAGAAACGGCTATTCCGCCCCTTTGCCCAGGCCGACAGCTCTATCTCGGGACGGTTTGGCGGTACCGGTCTCGGTCTCTATGTCTCTCAACAGCTGATCCAGCTAATGGGAAGTACCATTACCGTCTCCAGCGTCGAGGGGGAAGGGAGCTGTTTTGAGTTTAGCCTCGAAATGCCACTTCTCCCCGGAGAGGCGGCGCCAAGTGGCGAAAAGAGGGCGACCATCCCCGCTCTTGAAGGAGAGGTTCTCATCGCCGATGACACCAGCGAGATCCGCCGCCTGCTCGAGAGTTTTGTCCGGGCCACCGGTGCCCGCTGTACTCTGGTCGAAAATGGGGAAGAGGCGGTGGAACGGGCGCTGGGGGGGGACTTTGATCTGGTGCTAATGGATATGCAGATGCCGGTGATGAATGGTATCGACGCCACTGCGATGCTGCGTCAGCTTGGGATCACCATCCCCATCTACGCCCTCACCGCCAATGTGATGCAGAGCCATCGCGATCAGTTCTCGGAGGCGGGGTGTAGCGGTTTTCTCGCCAAACCGATCGAACGGAGCGAACTCTACCAGAGACTGGCGCAGCATCTCGCCCCGGGAAAAGAGGGGGGAGAACATTCAGCGGCAGATGATGCCGTGGATGACGATCTCCGGCAGCAGTATCTCAGCAGCCTGCAACAGCAGCTAGCAGAGGCGGAGAGCGCCCTTGAGGAGAGGCGATGGGCGCAGTTTTCAGAGGTGATCCACAAGGTC
>JADFYS010000401.1 GCA_015232955.1 Gammaproteobacteria bacterium | reverse complement strand
ACTCAGTGAAGAGTAGCCGGTTCCAAAGTCATCAATGGAGATATGCACCCCCACCTCTCGCAGTGCAGTGATCTGGGCAATCGCCTCATCGACATCCGCCATCACTGCGGTCTCGGTCAGCTCCAGCTCGAGCTGGGCCGGAGGGAGGCCAGAGCGACGGAGGGTGTCGCGTACCAATGCAATAAGCCCACTATCTTGAAACTGTCGCGCCGAGAGGTTGACCGCCACTTTCAGTTCACCCAGCCCCTCCAGAGTCCATTTTCGGGTCTGCATACACGCTTGCTCTAACACCTGGCTGCCCAGCGGCAGGATAAGTCCGGTCTCTTCCGCTAGCGGGATAAAATCGATGGGAGAGATCATCCCCTTCTCAGGATGTATCCAGCGCACCAACGCCTCCATCCCGACAATTCTGCCGCTCTCCACCGCCACCTTGGGTTGATAGAAGAGAGTGAGCTGCTGCTGATCCAGCGCCTTGCGCAGATCGCCCTCCAGAGAGAGCCGACGCAAATTGGCGCTATTCATATCTGCAGTGAAGTAACGGTAGACCCCCCGTCCCGCCTCTTTCGCCTGGTACATGGCGAGATCGGCATTTTTGGTCAACTCCTCAAAACTGGCAGCATCATCAGGATAGAGGGCGATACCGATAGATGCGCCGACAAAGACCTCACTCCCTTTCAGGACAAAAGCCTGTTCTAGCCGCTCGATGATCTTCGCGGCGATGGTAGAGATATCATTAATCTGTTCGATGTCGGAGAGAACGATAGTAAACTCATCTCCGCCTATGCGGCAGATGGTGTCACTGCTGCGAACACACTCCTCCAACCGCTGCGCCACTTGCTGCAGCAGGAGATCACCCGCATTGTGTCCCAAAGTGTCATTGACATACTTAAAACGGTCGAGATCGAGAAAGAAGAGACCGACGCGATCACCATTACGATCTGCATGAACCAGATCATGTTCCAGACGATCTTTAAAGAGCGCACGATTGGGGAGAGAGGTGAGCGGGTCATAGAATGCCAGCTTCTCCAGCATATCTTCGGTCGCCTTTTGCGCCGTGATATCTTTAAGAATACCGACATAGTTGACCACTTTGCCATCGAAATCCCGAATCGCGTTAATGGTCAGAACCTGAGGAAAGACCTCACCATTTTTACGGCGATCCCAGACCTCACCACTCCAGTGATCGCTGCTATTAATCTGGCGCCACATCTCGCGGTAGAAGTCGGGGCCGTGACGACCGGATGAGGTGATTGCCGGGCTTTTACCCAACACCTCCTCCCTGCTGTAGCCGGTACTGCGTTCATAGGCGGGATTGACATCGATAATTCTTTTAAAGGCGTCGGTAATGAGCACCGCCTCTGAGGTGTTTGCGATCACCTGATGCGCCAGTTGCAGGCTATCTGCAGCCTTGTGAAGATCGGTGATATCCTGCACCGTCCCCCGCATGAGCTGTGGGGTTCCGCACTGCGGGTCGCGCTGGATTGTCCCCAACTCCACCACCCAGCGGGTCTCGCCATCGGTGCGAACAATACGGTGTTCCACCCGGTAGGGGTGGTTGGGATCGGCCACTGCCTTATTGACCTCCCCCTCGACCAACGCCCGATCGTTGGGGTGAATCGCTTCGAGAAAGGCGCTATAGGTCGCCTCACACGACTGTGGTTCCATCCCGAATATGCGGTAGATCTCGTCCGACCAGGTGAGTTTGCCACTGGCGATATCCCACTCCCAGCTACCAATATGGGAGATCGACTGGGCGATCGCCAGGTTCTCACTGCTACGCAACCACTGCTGTTCCGCCGCCCTTCGTTGAGAGATCTCGGCTTTTAGGCGGCGATTCCAGTAGATAAATGTGAAAACAACCGGGAGAAAAACCCCCATCGCCAGCAAAAAAGAGGGGGAGTCCCCCCCCCATTGGTGAATAGCGGTAGCGGAGGCGGTTCCCCAGGGGCAGAGCGGGAGAAGGATCAGCAACGATAAACGGCTGTAAATAGGGGTTCTCGCCTGCGGATAGTCACCGCGATCTCGAGCTACAGCGAAAAGTTGATCGACCACACTCCTCATCAATTTCCGAAAAAAGGCGATGCAGTTAGTGATGACTTTTTCCTTTGAACTTCATAAGAGGAGAGTCGCTCTCATCCTCAACTGTGATCCCTTTTTTCTGACGACAGGCCGCCACGGAACGACTGACCGACTTGAGATTAAACGGTTTGACAATGTAACCGCTAGCCCCGGCGGTGATACACTTTTTGACCATCTCTGAACTGGCATCACCCGTAACCATCACCACAAAGGCGTCAGCATCCTTGGCGATCACCTGCTTTAACACCTCGGTACCCGAAAGTTTGGGCATATCAATGTCTATCACAAAAAGATCCGGTTTAAACTCCCAATATTTACTGAGGGCAGCATTCCCATCTTTGGCAACCCCCAGCACTTCACACCCCAATCGCGACAACTGGGAGTTCAGGAGATCGCGTGTCCCCTCATTATCGTCTGCAATTACCACTTTTACCTTAGCCATATCCCCTCGTTATGGTCGATACCAATCTCAACAGTCGCCGGTTCAGGAGGATTCTCTCTGATCCAGAAGAGTCCGTACAGCGCGTGCCAAC
>JADFYS010000400.1 GCA_015232955.1 Gammaproteobacteria bacterium | reverse complement strand
CCACAACAGATCGAACTTAGGGGTAACCACTTCACCCCGGATACAACAGTGACCGCCTGCTGGCGAGAGAAGTGCAAAAAAATCCCTCCCGACCGCACCCTCTTCCTCTCTCCACAGCAGATGACGGTAGGGATTCGGACCGGAATTCAGGACAATATCTTTCGCCTGACGGTGATGAACGAAGATGGCAACCAATCGAATACGGTCGAATTAACCGTTCTCCCGCTCCGGCAAGAGGAGATGACTGCAGTCATCCCCTCAGAACCCGCTATGGTATTGGAAGAGATGGAGAGCGCAGCACCCCCCACGCCCTCCCAGACGACCACCACCGCCATTAAACAGATCTACCCCCCCACCGCAGAGGAGAGGGCCAATCGCCACTACCAGCAGGGGATAGAGGCGTATCAACAGGGTGACCCCGGGCAGGCAGAGAAGTTATGGCGCAGCGCCCTGCAACAGAGTCGCCAACACCACCGAAGTCGAGAGGCCCTCTCAACCCATCTCATCGCCACCGGTCGCGTCCTCGAGGCGCAGCAGCTTCTCGAAGAGGGGATCACCGTTGCCGAAGAGTGGTTGCCCTACCATCTCCTTCTCGCCCAGATAGCGCTGGACAGCGGCCACTCCGCCGCTGCCCTGCTCCGACTGCAACAGGTAGTAGTAATGAATGATCAGCTGGCGGATGTCCACGCCTCCATCGCCTCGATCTACCTCCAATTGGGGGAGAAGAGTGGCCTGCAAGAGAGTGCCAACAGTTATCAGCGGGCGCTGGAACTGCAGCCCGATAACGGCTCCTGGTGGGTGGGGCTGGCGATAGCACAGCGGCTGTTGGGGGCGAATAAAGAGGCGATAAACGCCTATCAGCAGGCGCTGCGTCTACCGTCACTCCCGCCAACGCTTCGCAGCTACGCCCGCAAACAGCGTCAACAGCTGCAGCAGTTGGCAGATTAGGATCTACTGCAGCGAACCTCTGGCTGCCCGCAGATAACCGAGCATCGACCAGAGGGTCAGCAGGGCGGCAATGTAGAGAATCAATAACCCCAGCTGTGCCAACGGAAGTCCCAGCAGCGTCTCGCCGTAGAGGAGAAAACCCAGCGCAATCATCTGCGCCGTAGTCTTGATCTTGCCGAGATAACTTACCGCCACCTTGCCCGATGCTCCGACCTCGGCCATCCATTCACGCAGGGCCGAGATGGTGATCTCACGGCTGACAATGACCACCGCCGGCACCGCCAGCCAGTAGCCACTATAGGGGGTGGGGTTTTGATCCACCACCAAAATCAACACCGCCACCACCATCAGTTTATCCGCCACCGGATCGAGAAAAGCGCCAAAACGGGAGGTGATCCCCCAGTGCCGGGCGAGAAAACCGTCAAGCCAGTCGGTCACCGCCGCGACCACAAATAGCGCTGTCGCCACCTCGTTGGCCCAACTGAGCGGCAGATAGAAGACCACCACCAGAAACGGGATCGCCGCGATGCGGGTGAGAGTCAGAAGATTGGGGATCGACTGTTGACTAATCATTAGTGAAAATGGTCATAAACCGCCTGCGCCAACTGCCTGCTCACACCCTTTATCCTCATTAGATCTTCCACCCCTGCCCGTTGTATCTCTTGCAAACCACCAAACTGACGCAAAAGAAGTTGCCGCCTTTTCGGACCGAGGCCGGGAATAGACTCCAGAGTCGATACCCGCCTTTTTTTACTACGCTGTTGACGATGGCCGGTGATGGCAAAACGGTGCGCTTCATCCCGAATCTCCTGAATCAGGTGGAGGCCGGGATCATCGGCGCGAAGTATAATCGGCTCTTCCCTCCCCGACAATAATAACTGCTCTCGCCCCGGCTTACGACTCACCCCTTTCGCCACTCCCAGCAGCGGCACCCCCACCACCTGAAGATCGGCGAGCACCGCCTCGGCCTGGGCCAACTGCCCGGCACCCCCATCAATTAGAACAAGATCGGGATAGCACGGCTCCGGGCTCTCTTTCAGAAACTTAAAGCGACGCTGAAGCACCTGGAACATGGCGGCGAAATCATCGCCTGGGGTGATCCCCTCAATGTTGTAACGGCGATAGTCGGCACGACGCGCCCCCTCACGATCAAAGACGACACAAGAGGCGACCGTCGCCTCGCCCATAGTGTGGCTGATATCAAAACACTCGATCCACTGCGGTAACTCATCGAGATCAAGTTGCTGCTGAAGGCGGGTGAAGCGGGTGAGATACCCCTGTCGCTGCAACAGACGGCTCTGCAGCGCCTGCTGCACATTCTCCTTCGCCATCTCCAGCCAGCGGGCGCGCTCCCCCCGAACCCGGGTGGTGATACGCACCGAGTGTCCGGCGATCTCCTCCAGTGCCGTCACCAGCAGCTCCTCCTCCTCCGGGGCGTGGTTGACGATAACCTCTGCCGGAATCTCCCGTCCCGCCTTGCCGCTTTCACTACTGGTCGCCAGATAGTACTGCACCATAAATGAGTCGATCAGCTCAGAGAGGCTACTCTGCTGCGACTGCTTCGGAAAGAAGACCCGATTCCCCAGCTGCTGCCCCCGACGCACGAAAAAGATCTGCACACAGCTAACACCCCCCTCCACCGCCGCAGCACTCAGATCGAGATCCCC
>JADFYS010000003.1 GCA_015232955.1 Gammaproteobacteria bacterium | reverse complement strand
GCAAGGAGTTGTAACGCGGCAATGCGCTGCCACAAATGCGGCATTCGCGGTGTAGCGCAGTTCACCCAAAAGGTGAAGCGCCATATTCACATCATCATCATCATCAGCGCTGGTGGGTTAAGGCTTTCTGGAAAAGCTGAGCGCCATGCTCGGTTTATCAAAGAGGAAGCAACGGAACCCCAAAGCCAAGATGAAAAAACTGTCTGTGTTGACGATGAACCCAGAGTAGTTCTCACACCACACCTTCCCTTACAAAATGCTTCAAAAGCGTTATCAGGCGCTTCTCATTAAACATCTCAAGACAGAGATTCAGAAAAATCTTCTACGATACCCCTTTTCTAAAACTCTTCGCCATCTTCCCACATCTCGGGAGAGAAGTGGACGACGCGGTTGCGCCCGTTCTCTTTTGCTTCATAGAGGGCGACATCGGCAAATTTGATCACCTGCCAGAAGCTGTCACCATCGGTGGGATAATCGGCGATACCGATAGAGATGGTCTTTTTAAGGACCGCACCAGTCACCTGGATCTTCATCTGCTCTACAGCGGCACGAATCTTCTCCGCTACTGCGTCACCGGAGGGCTGAACCGAATCCACCAGAATGATGACAAACTCCTCACCGCCATAACGAATCACCATATCGTTGGTGCGAACCGAGTTCTTAAGTACCTTCGCCAGCTCTTTTAGGACCGTATCTCCGACATCGTGACCGTAGGTGTCGTTAACCTTTTTAAAGTAGTCGAGGTCGAGCATCATAATCGAGATCTGTTTCTGATTTCGCTCTGCATTGGCGATAAGGGTCTCGACATACTCTTCAAGGAAGCGACGGTTATGGAGGCCGGTCATCGCATCAATAAGGGTCGACTCTCTCAGGGTGTCCATCAGACGCTTGGCCTCTATCACCGGCGCCGCCTCACGCAGGTAGAGTTTGACATAGGGGAGGAGTGGCTCATAGGTCTCCGGCTTGCTCTGATCTACCACCAACTGCACTACGCTTCCCACCACACCAGACTGAATTACCGGAATACATATATGTTGTAACCGCTCTTCGTCATCACCTGGCTGGAAGGAGGGGCAGATGAGCGGGTTGTGGGTCGAATCGATGGTGTGACCGGTGCGTCGGGCGCGACACGCCTCGGAGCGGATCAAGATCTGTGGTGAACACCAACGGCACTCCGCCCCCTCCTCGCCGTCGACGCTAATGGTGACCGCCTTATTTTTTTTGGCATCAATCTCGTAGATCGAGAAGCGACGGATATAGAAGTCCTCGCGAATGGTACGGGCGAGGCGACAGTAAACCTCCCGCTTGGTCTCATCCTCTTCAATCGCATCCTTAAACTGCGAGGTCTCGATCAGGGCATCCACCATATCCATGGTGTTGGCGAGCATATTCCCCTCTTTAGTCGGGTTAAACTGAATTAGCTGTGCCACGCTGGAGCGGATATTGTCGAGACCCTTATCGAGGTAGAGCATCAGTTTGTGGATATCCTGTGCAATCTCCCCAATCTCGTCGTTGCTCACATTGGTACACTTCTCGATATCGGAGCTAAAGTCGCCATTAAGACCGTTGCCGACCATTTTTTGAACATTGGTAGCGGTGATCACCATCGGTTGGGTGAGGCGACGCATGAAGAAGACGATGAGAACACCAAAGAGTGAGATAACCACGGTCATAATAAAGACGGTGAAGAAGACATCGTTTTTCTGACTGGCGATGGAGAAGGTCATGGTGATCGCCCCGAGTACGCTCTCTTCCGATACATCGTGACAGGTACGGCAGGTGGGGGTGACATTTTTGGTGTTGCTTTTGAAAGGAATTGTACTGCGGAAAGTCGGCTCACCCCACTCATCGATAATCCCGAAGTAGGGGATCCCGGTGGCAAGTACCTTTTCATCTATAGTATCCATCGGCCGCTCAAAGTCGAATCCGGTCCCATACTGTTTCGCAACCAGAGGACCACGGATAATACGCACACTTTTGAGATCTTGAATCGTTGCCAACCGCTTGAGAAACGCCTCACGATTCTGGATTACGCCGTTCACCATCAGCTCGGTGAGACCGACGAGGGCGACCTCGGCTGCGGTAACAGAGCGCTCCTGTGCAGTGGAGATAGAGAACTGACGAAAAGAGTAGAGACTGACCGTAATCAGAATTACCAGCATCGAAGAGGCGATGGTGATAGCGAAGAGCGATGTTTTGGTTTTCAGTTTCATGGGGTGTGGATTCGATAAAAATGGAGATCAATCTGACCCGAAGGTGAGGGAAAAGAGCGGATATCCGACGCCACCATGAGAGGCCGGAGCACTGGCGTACTCTATCCAGGGCGGCTGATAATAGTGAAATACCCCCCCTCCGACAGAGGGGAGGGGGAGCATGGTAGAGGGCATTGGGAAGAGTTTACCTAATCTGGGTCTCTTCGCTTTCACTGGCGCCGTTGTTATCGATCCAGGTAAGAGAGATGCTCTCCCCCTTTTTCGCCCCATTAAATTTAAAGGCGATATAGGGGTTTTTGGAGACCGCTCCGCCCCAGTTCGCGGTGAGTACGGTCTTATCACCGTGTTTGCAGATCACTTCGCGGATGTGATTGGCTGGGATTAGTTCACCACTATTCGCATCCTTACGCAACCCCGACTCCATCGGGTGGGTCATAATCGCCTTAACTTCACATTCGCCATCACTGCTGTTTTTTGCTCTAAGCTTGATTGTTGCCATTGCTGTTTCCTTCAAATAATTTTTAGAGGGTACTTTAGAACGGTAAGGGGTTGTGTCAGTGGAGCGTATCCTCGCCGACCCTAACCGCAGCCGCCAATGGTGACTTTAACCTCTTGTTGTGCAGAAAACTGTTTCCCCCCCGCCTCTACCAGGGCGATCACATTGGAGGTTTTGCCCATCTTGATGCGCGTCGAGACATAGGGGATGGTCCCTTCAGGAATGTCATAGCTGGCAACAAGCGGAAAACTGTTTTTTTCAACCAAAATAGAGATCTTGGTTACACCACTCATTTTGGTTGAGATCGTGACGGGAACCACTGCCCCATTTTCGGCAATTTTGGGGGCATTGAGTTCGATCTCTGCCGAAGACGAAAAGTCACTGTTGCCGCTAAGAGAGGAGAGGGCATCGGTGACGGTGGTGGCAGAAAAAGCAGACTCCGGCCATGCGGCCAGCAGCTGCTGTGGTCGGATCAGGCCAGCAATGGCGGCGACGGCGATGGTACTGCTTGCAAGGGTTCCCTTAAGGAAGAGACGGCGTTTCATGTTCACGGTGATGGTTCTCCTGGTATATGGCAACTTCAGTCTGAAGCGGTTATCTAATCAGTCGTTCCGCTTAAGCTGATCGGGTAGTCACGCAACGGTTAGTGCAGGGGAAGTTCCTCCTGAAAAAACCTCCTTTTCGCTTCTTTTTGACGGGATCTTCCCGCAACTTCTTTTTTGACGAAGAGAGAAAATCACTCCCGCTTCGAATGGGGTGGCGAATTGAGTTCTAAGGGTATCTGAAACTGGCTTGAAATCAAGAGGGAGATGGAGAATATTTATGAATAACAGTATATTGGAATATTAGAGATTTCTAATTAAGATAGCTGTCCAAGAACCTTGAAAATTGTGGACTAGAGGGAGTCGAGAAGCGTGGTAGCTCAATGTGTTGGATCGCAAAAATTTTCAATTTTTCAACGATATTATGATGCGGGAATCACGCTAACCGAGATCCTTTATCGAGCGTTTTCAGGGTTCTGGGGTTATAGCTCCGCCTTTAATTTTTCGTGTAAGGTCGGTGAGCTGAATCTTGGCTTCAATGCGGCTGGAGAGATAGAAATCTCCCTCAGCCTGATCCAGGGCGCGAAGGTAATAGGGACGGGCAGTTTCAGGCCTATCTTCAAGGAGAAAGGCGTCTCCGGTTGCGAGGTTTGCCGCAGCGGGATGGGCGGAAAGTGTCTCCACTCGAGCCAGATGACGGAAGAGGGCGGGCTCTTGCGGAAATTGGCGCAGCAGGTGGTGGACCTTCCTTCGCGCCTCCTCCAGCTGCTGATCCTCAAGTAGCCACAAAAGCTCTAATTGACCCAGTAGACGGTAGTGAGGGTAGAGGAGTGTCCCCTCTTGCAGGATCTCCAACGCCTCTTTGCGCTCCCCCTGTAGATGGAGCAGGCGGGCATGGAGGAGAAGATAGCAGAGTTCATGGGGATCTCTCTCCCGCAGCTGCACGGCAATGATCAGCGCAGGGGCGAACTTCTCCTCCTTCAGCAGCGCCTCGGCGCGGGCATAACTGGCGATAATGGGATCGTTTCCACTAAGGGCGATCCGCTCCGCGACACGAAGAGGAGTCGTGCTGGCAGCGATCTCAAGCCCTGTTTTGACCAGTAAGAAGCGGTTGTCACTGGGGGGTAGCGCTGGCACTGCTGCAATCTGTTGTGCGCGGCTCTCGGCATCAGCGATACGATCCGTCGTCACCGGGTGAGTCTGCAGAAAATCGAGCGCCGAATCGTCGTCGCGGCCGTAGAGACGGGAGTGTGAGGCAAGTCGTTGAAAAAACTCCGCCATCCCTCGTGGGTTGTAGCCAGAAGCGTGGAGAGTTTCGATTCCGATACTATCGGCTTCACGCTCGTGCGCCCGGCTGAACTGCAGCTGCTGCTCCTGACTGGTAGCAAGGGCCGAAGCGATGGCTGCTTCTGTCACGGCCCCCTGACCGGTAAGGATCGCCGCGATAATGGCGACAGTCAGCGGAAGTTGTGAACGATTGGCGGCGTCGATACGGCGAGGGAGGTGGTTTTGGGTGATATGGGCGATCTCATGCGCAACCACCGACGCGAGTTCATCGACATTTTGAGTGGCGATGATCAGCCCTCGGTGGATGCCGATGTAACCTCCGGGGAGGGCAAAGGCGTTAATCTGATCATCGGCGACGATGAAAAAGTGAAACGGGTGGTCGCTCTGCCCTCGGTTTGGGATCGTCGCCAGCAGGCGGCTACCGACGGCATGAATATAGGGGGTGGCAACGGGATCGTCGACCACCAACCCCTCCTGCTGCAGTTGACGATAGATTGCTGCTCCGATCTTTTTTGCCTCTTGCTGTGGTAGAGCCGCAGTAGAGCTTTCACCGAGATCGGGTAGAACCAGTGGATCTCTCCCCTCCACCACAGAGGTGAAGAGGAGCGTGGTGATAAACAGGATGTGGGGAAGGGGGCGCATGGGATTGTGGTCAGGATAAGCAGTGGGCTAAGACAACCCCCCTCTGTCATGGTTCCCTTCTGCTGGCCTTCTGCTGGGATAGGTGGCAGGTAGGAGATTCGATTTATATCCCCTTTTCACTTGATTTAGCGTAGAAGTAAGTTAGAATATTACCATTTCCTCAATCGTATCTCTAGCTCCAGAGAGGGGTCTACCACTTTTGGCCACAAACCACTGTCATGTTTAATATCCGTGAACTTGATGTTCATGAACTGAATGAGATGCGCGAGAGCGGGAAGGATCTGATTCTGCTTGATGTCCGTACCCCACAAGAGGTGGCGCAAGGGATCATCCCTGGCGCGACCCACCTTCCGCTCCATCTATTACCGCTACAACTGAAGCAGCTCGATCGCCAGCAAGAGGTTATCTTCTACTGCCGTACAGGTGCGAGATCGGCTCAGGCGTGTGCCTTTTGCCAAAATCAGGGGAGTGACAATGTGCTCAATCTTCGTGGCGGAATTGTCGCTTGGGCGAGGGCGGGTTACCCCATTGGTGAGATGACCAATCAGGAATTGACTTTTTAATCAATGTTTTGGTGCCAACTTCTGTCAGACAACCTCCCCTATGGGCGAGTTTTGCTTGCGTTTGATAGTAAATTGGCATTTAATTCAGGGACTCTGTTCTACCTTTTCCGAAGCGCTGGTGCTGATTTTCCGGTCGCTTCCGAAAGCTGCTCTACGGAACGGTCCATCACTTCAACCAACACTTAAAGAGAGGAAAAGCAAAATGGCAAATTTTGATCAAGAGCTTGACGCATCCGGACTCAACTGTCCGCTCCCGATCCTGCGTGCAAAAAAGGCGATTACCCAACTTGAAACAGGTCAGGTACTGCGTGTAGTGGCGACCGATCCCGGTTCGGTCAAAGATTTCGAGGCTTTCTGTAACCAGACAGGGAATGAGCTGATGGAGTCTGGCGAAGAGGGTGGAAAGTTCGTCTTTTTGATTAAAAAATCATAATTAACTGCTGAGGAGTCTTCCAATGCCCGATCAGAAAAGAATGGCGATTATTGCCACAAAGGGGACCCTCGACTGGGCCTATCCTCCGTTTATCCTCGGCTCGACTGCAGCTGCGCTGGGTTATGAAGTGGAGATCTTCTTCACATTCTATGGTCTGCAGTGTCTGCGTAAGGAGCTGAACCTTCAGGTGACCTCCCTCGGAAATCCAGGGATGCCGATGCCGATGCCCATGCCGGTACTGCTTCAGGCGCTTCCGGGAATGCAGGCGATGATGACCTCGATGATGAAGTCAAAGATGAAGTCAAAAGGGGTCGCCTCGATCGAAGAGCTACGAGAGCTGTGCCAAGAGGCTGAAGTCAAAATGGTTGCATGCCAGATGACGGTTGATCTCTTTGACTTTAACCAGAATGATTTTATTGATGGTGTCGAATTTGCCGGAGCAGCCAAATTCTTTGAATTTGCCGGAGAGAGTGATATCACCCTCTACATCTGAGGTAACGCTGAAGGGTACTATTCAGGAGAGGGTGTGATCTGCTATCGCTATCCAGATACGACCGTCACTTCCGTGCAAGCGGGAATCCAGGGCCACTGTAACTGGCCGCCCCTTCTCAGGTGTGACTGACTTCAAACGGCACCTCTGAATAAAGTTACCATCTCAAAAAAGCCCCATTGTTGGGGCTTTTTTTTGTTTATACCCAAGATACTTGGAAACAGTGAATTTCAGAGAGTCGTGAAAAGCGGCTATTCACGGCGTGAAATCGCATGAAAAGCAATTCTATTCAAAGAGTTAATATCGAACGACTGCAAGGATGCGGGAGGTAGTGCGAAGCAGGAGCCAGAGCCAAGAGGAGTCGCGCTTATCGGCTTTCTGGAACCAGCGTTTTCAGGGTTCTTGGGTATATGCCCCATTTTGAAGTGAGATTGCACCAATATAACCGCAATCTCTGGTTGTACTTTGGGAAGGTTGGGGGAATAATTACCCCATCTCTCTCTGTTAACGAGGCGACGGCTTAAATCGTGACAATTCAATGGAAGGCGTATCAAGAGAAGGGCTTTTTTGACGAGCTGATTGGCAACGGTGTGCCGCGTCCGGCTGCCGACAAAGTGTGTGCCTATTTTGCATCACTAGAGGATGCAGAGCTGCAGGAGCTGTGTAAAGCGACCGATCTGGTGATTCGCGCGATGGGGATCACCTTTACCGTCTATAACGACAGTGAAGGCTCCATCGACCGCGCCTGGCCTTTCGACCTGATACCACGCATTATTGATCGTAAAGAGTGGCAGGGGATTGAGGCCGGCCTGAAACAGCGGGTGCGGGCACTCAATCTCTTCATTGATGACATCTACCATCAGCAGAAGATCGTCCGCGATAAGGTCTTTCCGGGGGGACTGCTGGAAGATTCGGTCAACTTTCGGCCAGAGTGTGTCGGCGTAGACCCCCCCTTAAACATCTGGGCGCACATCTGTGGTTCTGATCTCGTTCGTGATGGTGACGGTACGGTCTATGTCCTGGAGGATAATCTGCGAGTCCCCTCCGGAGTCTCCTATATGCTGGAGAACCGGCTGGTGATGAAGCGGGTTCTACCGGAACTTTTTGAAGAGAATGTGATCCTGCCGGTGGATAGCTATCCGGCGCAACTCTACCAGACTTTGGCGGCACTCTCTCCCCGCCCGGGTGACTTCCCAGAGGTGGTGGTACTTACGCCGGGGATCTTTAACTCTGCCTATTTTGAACACGCCTATCTGGCGCAACAGATGGGGGCTGAGCTGGTGGAGGGGAGTGACCTCGTGGTAGAGGATGATGACTGCGTCTATATGCGGACCATCTTCGGCCTGTCACGGGTCGATGTGATCTACCGCCGCATTGATGATCTGTTTATGGATCCAGAGGCGTTTCATCCCGACTCGGTACTCGGGGTTCCCGGTCTGTTGCGGGCGTGGAAGGCGGGGAATGTCGCTCTCGCCAACGCCCCCGGGGCGGGTGTGGCCGATGATAAGGTGGTCTATGCCTATGTCCCGGATATGATTAAATACTATCTGGGGGAAGAGGCGCTACTGCCCAATGTCCCCACCTACCGTTGTCTCTATCAGAAAGAGCGCGACCATGTCCTTGCTAATCTCGATCAGCTTGTAGTCAAGCCCGCCAATGAGTCCGGAGGCTACGGGATGCTGATTGGTCCTCACGCCGATGCGGCAGAGCGGGAGAAGTTTGCCGATCTCATTCGCAAAGACCCCAGGAACTATATCGCCCAGCCGATGTTAAAGCTCTCCACTGTCCCTACCCTGTATGAAGGACGGCCAGAGGGGCGTCATGTCGACCTTCGCCCCTTTATCCTCAGCGGCCGCGATATTGAGGTGACCACCGGAGGGTTGACCCGGGTCGCACTCCGTCCCGGCTCGACGGTGGTCAACAGCTCGCAAGGGGGCGGGAGTAAAGATACCTGGATTGTCGATCTCCAATGAGAGCGGTCTCCACAATGTTAATGTCAGGACGACTCTTACGAGTCAAACGGAGCTGATTTATGCTGTCACGGGTTGCGGAACATATCTACTGGCTCTCGCGTTATGTTGAACGGGCGGAGAATACGGCTCGGCTGATTCGGGTCAATACCCACCTTCAGCTCGATCTGCCGCACCACCTTCGCTCGGGATGGGAACCGTTGGTCGCCATCTCTGGTGCCGGAGAGAGTTTTCATCGGCGCTACTTTGATAGTCGTGAAGCGACGGTGGTGAGCTTTCTTATTGGAGATTATGAGAACTCCAGCTCGATTATTCAGTCGCTGAAATGGGCGCGCGAGAATGCGCGCACAATTCGTGACTTCTTCCCTCGGGAGGGTTGGGAGCTGATGAATGACCTCTACCGCTCCGCCTCATCAGAGATCTACCTCGGGATCTCCCCCCGTGGCCGTTACAACTATCTCCAACAGGTGATTAACGGTGTACAGACCCTCACCGGGATGTTGTCGGGAACGATGAGCCACGATGAGGGGTATGAGTTTCTACGCCTCGGGCGCTTCCTTGAACGGGCCGATATGAGTACCCGTCTGATCGATGTCCTCACCGCCCTGCTTGAACAAGAGCACTCCGACATCGACGCCTATGAAGGGGTATTGTGGATGAATGTGCTGGAGTCTCTGGGAGGATCTCAAGTCTATCGTCGTGTGACGCAACAGGGGCTACGCTGGTCACCGGTGCTCGCCTTTCTCTTTCGTAACCGCCACTTTCCCCGCTCGTTCCTCTACTGCCTGAGTGAACTCTGCGATGCGTTGAAGGCGCTCAAAAATAATGAGTTTGCACTGGAGCGGCTCAACGCCCTTGAAGAGCATATTCGGCCACTGCAGCCCGACACCCTCGATGGAGAGTCTCTCCATCTCTTAATTGATGAGTTACAGCTGCTGCTGGGGGGGATCCACCAAGAGATCGGCGTCGCCTATTTCAACTACCCGCAAGAGCAGAAGCAGAGCCAGTCGCAGTAGAGCGCTTCTCTTCTACGGTTGAGGTTTATACCCAGGAACCCTGAAAACGCGGGTTTCAGAAAGCCGGTAAGCGCGACGCTCTGGCGTTATAAGTCCATGAATAGATTGATTATTCATGCGACTTCATCCCTTGAATAGCCACACTTCTCGACTCCCTGACATCCACTGTTTCCAACTCTCTTGGGTATACCGCGACAGTAGTTTCGGATACCCAATCCCTACCGCTATCCCCGGCGTAGATCGAGCGTATAGGGATACTCCGGATTGCTATCCGCAGCGGTTAGGGGGGGGATGGTCGTCTTCTCACCCGCATTGCCGTAGCCCATACTCCAGAACCGGGCGATACGGCGTGACTCCGCGGCAAAGGCGTTGACCGGGGCGCTATCAGAGCTGCGGCCACCGGGGTGGACCACATGGTAACTACAGGCGGCTACAATGCGATCGTTCCAGCTATCCACCAGTTCAAAACGGAGCGGGGCGTGGATACCGATAGTGGGGTGGAGGGCTGAAGGGGGGTGCCAGGCGCGGAAGCGGATCCCCGATACATAGTCGCCATGGCTCCCGGTGGGGCGTAGCGGAACTCTTCTGCCATTGCAGGTGAGAATGTGACGGTTGTCAGTGAGCCCCGAGAGGTGCACCTCAAGTCGCTCTACCGATGAGTCGACAAAACGGGCGGTTCCACCACCGGTCACCTCTTCCCCGAGAACATTCCACGGCTCGATCGCCTGACGCAGCTCCAGGGTGATATCGTGGCTGTGGAGGGTACCGTAATGGGGAAAGCGGAACTCATAGAACGGCTCGAGCCACTCTTGTGCAAAGTCGATACCGTGGCTACGAAGATCGGCAGTTACCGCCTCAAGATCGCGACGGACATAGTGGGGCAGAAGCCAGCGATCATGGAGTTCGGTACCCCAGCGCACCAGTGGCTTGTGGTAGGGGTTGTCCCAGAAGCGGGCGACCAGTGCCCGCAGCAGCAGATACTGCACCAGCGCCATTCGCGGATGGGGTGGCATCTCAAAGGCGCGCAACTCAAGAATACCGAGGCGACCGCTGGCGGAGTCGGGGGAGTAGAGTTTGTCAATACAGAACTCGGCACGGTGGGTATTACCGGTGACATCTATGAGTAGATTTCTTAACAGGCGATCCACCAGCCACGGCTCCGGTACCTCCCCTTGAGGGATCTTGCTAAAGGCGATCTCCAGCTCATAGAGCGCCTCATCCCGCCCCTCATCGACCCGGGGCGCTTGACTAGTCGAGCCGATAAAGAGTCCGGAGAAGAGATAGGAGAGGCCGGGGTGGTGCTGCCAGTAGGTGATGAGGCTACGCAGGAGATCGGGACGACGGAGCATCGGACTGTCGCTGGGCGTTGCACCGCCTAAAGTGACATGATTTCCCCCTCCGGTGCCGCTGTGGCGGCCATCGACGAGGAACTTTTCGGTCCCAAGACGGCTCAGTCGAGCCTCTTGATAGAGGGTAAGGGTGGTTGCCGAAAGTTCGCTCCAGCTCGCCGCAGGGTGGATATTGACCTCAATTACTCCAGGGTCGGGAGTGACCGACAGTCGTCGCAGCCGTGGATCGTGGGGGGGCTCGTACCCCTCCAACAGCAGCGGCAGATTACACTCCGCAGCAGTCGCCTCAATGGTGGCGATAAGCTCCAGAAAGTGTTCAAGGTGGGTGAGGGGAGGGAGAAAGAGGTGGAGCCTTCCTCCGCGCGGCTCGATACAGAGCGCAGTACGGACCACCTTCCCTTTATCGCGATCGGGACGGCTGGGATCGTTCTGATCACAGAACCCCTGACGAAGATCATTGTGCTGTTCGATGTGATCATAGAGACGGGCTACCTCACCGACGCTATCCCCCAGCTCGCTGCGCGGCTCAAACAGATCCTGGGCCTGAGGCTGAAGGCGATCATTCTCTTTCTCCCACAGAAGTGATTCAAGAGGGAGGCGGTAACCGATAGGGGAGTCTCCGGGGAGGAGGTAGAGCCTCTTCCGCCGTAGCTGCCACTCCCCGCTCTGCCAACGCTGCTCTTTTTCGTTCCAGGTGATGGGCAGGGCGAAGCCGACCTCTTGATCCAGCCCGGTCTCAAACAGGCGGCGCAGGCGCGCCCGCTCGAGCGGATTATCAAGGCGGTTATCAAATGGGTCGACATTATCGGGGAGCTGTCCCTCGCGCCAGAGGTAGTAGAAAACATCCTCAAAACAGGGGTAGATGTGGTGAGCAGTGATCCCCAGTTTTTGGGTAAGAACGGTGATAAAAGCCTTCGCATCTTCTGCGGTAGCGCCATAACTCTTCTCACCATCTGCAATGAGCTTATCATCTTTCCAGATCGGTTTACCGTCTCTGCGCCAGAAGCAGCCGTACGCCCAGCGCGGTAGCGGCTCGCCGGGATACCACTTCCCCTGACCGTAGTGGCGTACCGCGCCCGGAGCAAATTGCCGCTTGAGTCGCAGGAGCAGGGTACGGGCCTTGGTCTCCTTATCTGCGCCAAGTGCTGCGGTATTCCACTGCGGACTATCCATATCATCAATGGAGACAAAGGTGGGTTCCCCCCCCATGGTGAGGCGAACCTCTCTCTCCTCAAGGCGATGATCGACCGCCTCACCCAGGGCGTTGATCGCCGCCCACTGCGCATCACTATAGGGGAGGGTGACGCGCGGATCTTCATGGATCCGTTCGATACGGTTGTGGTAGGTGAACTCGCTTTTACACTCTTTACCCAGATAGCCGCCGGTGACCGGGGCGGCACTGGTGGGATCGGGAGTACAGGCGAGGGGGATGTGACCCTCGCCGGCAAAGAGTCCTGAAGTGGGGTCGAGACCGATCCAGCCGGCACCGGGGATGTAGACTTCAGTCCAGGCGTGGAGATCGGTGAAATCGGTCGCCGGCCCATCCGGACCATCGAGCGCCTTGAGATCGGCGGTCAGTTGCACCAGATAGCCGGAGACGAAGCGGGCGGCAAGACCGAGATGGCGCAGTAGTTGAACCAGGAGCCAGGCGGAGTCGCGACAGGATCCACTCTGCTTTTTTAGGGTCTCCTCACAACTCTGAATCCCCGGCTCAAGACGGATGGTGTAGTTCACCTCGTGCCGGAGTGACTGGTTGAGGACCACCAGAAAATCGACAATGTGCGGCGGGGTGCGATCGACCGCCTTAAAAAGTTGCAATAAGCGGGGTCCGGACTCTCTCACCTCAAGATAGGGGACGAGATCCTTCTTCAGTTGCGGTTCGTAGGCGAAAGGGTACTTATCGGCGGACTCCTCGACAAAAAAATCGAAGGGATCGATGATCGTCATCTCTGCCACCACCGACACCTTGATTCTGAGCTGGCGACTCTTCTCTTCAAACACCAGCCGCGCAAGCCAGTTGCCAAAAGGATCCTGCTGCCAGTTGATGAAATGTTTTTTGGGGTAGATATCCAGCGCGTAGTGGAGGATCGGTGTCCGTGAGTGGGGCGCCGGGCGTAGCCTCAGAACATGGGGACTAAAGAACACCGGCTGCTCATAGCTGTACTCGGTCTGGTGATCGATAGCAATCTTAATCGACATACTGTTTTACCCCAAAGATGTTGGGTGGAGGGCGTGAAAAACGGCTCACTGGCGCAAGGAGAGTCTCTCCATCTCCTTAGCTGCCTGAAGGGGGAGAGCCTGACGGTTGGGTGGGTGAGGGTGAAAAACCGGACTGCTGCTGATTGCAGTTCTGTTGTGACAACTCTTGAATTTGGGGGGCTCCGGAAGTGGGGCCCGGGGAGGGCTGGGGAACCAACTCCACTCTCTGCTGCTGCTCTTGCGGTTGGGTACGGCTCTCCCAAGGGAATCGGGGCAGGGTGTTGAACGAATCGCGCAACCCCTCATTCCAGCGTTGGGTCATACTTTTGTAGAAGATATCCTGCTCCTCCAGTTTGAGGTACTGGTTGACCTGAAAACAGCCCTGCTTAACGATAGAGATCTCCACCGGAGGGCCGACCGTAATATTGGAACGAATGGTGGAGTCGATCGAGACCAGCGCCGCGCGTGAGGCGTCTTCGAGTGAGGTCAAAGGGGAGATCACCCGGTCAAGGATCGGCTTGCCGTACTTGGTCTCGCCTATCTGCAGGAACGGGTTCTCATCCGAGGGGCTGATGCAGTTGCCCTGAGCGTAGACGAGAAAGATACCGTGGGGTTGGCCGGAGATCTCTCCTCCAAGGATGAAATAGGATTCACCGTTAATCCCACTGCGCTGAAGGGCGGTGGCGTGCTCTTCCTGCACCATCTGACTGGTCTGTCCAAGGTATTTGGCCGCCTCAAACAGGGTGGGGACGGTATTGAGGTTCGTTGTCGCCGCAGGGTTGCTGAGGTCATGCTGCAGCCGTTGAATCACCTCCTGACTGGTGGCGAGGTTGCCCGAGGTGACAATGACAAAGATGCGCTGGGGACCCAGTTCAAAGCGAAACATCTTGCTGTAGGTGTTGACATAGTCGACACCAGCGTTGGTACGGGAGTCTGATGCCAACACCAGCCCATCATTAACTTTGATTCCAAGACAGTAGGTCATTCTCTTCTCTTCCCGAGCATTTGCGATGAAAACTCAACTCAGCTTTTACGCTGAAGGTGGCCATGGTCGCACATTTTCCGGTTGCTGTCTCTATCTCTTGTCACCTCATTTCGGGGGAGGGGGGTAGATGTTGGAGATTGTGGAAGCTCTCAGGCGATCGCCCTGCAATGCTATTAAGTTAGTGACTGCGAAGGGATCTCCGCTACCCGATTGACGGGTGTCGATGGCATGGACGCCATCGTCAAGCCCCCATGGATGGGTTTACGGCGTCCCGCCAATCGGGTAGCGGAGATCCCCACCCTTAACTTAATGACATTGGATAGCAATGATCCTAAAATCCGCAGTTGGACGGTGAAGCTGGTATGTTGTGAATTTCATTGCATAATCATTATGTTGATGGAAATGTGTAGCGGTCAACTGCGGATTTTAGGATAATCACTATGTTAATGAAAATGAGCAGAGGTCAATTCCGCGGTTTAGATTCCAGCATCTTGCTAAGCCACCCCCCCTTCTGGCGTTTAATCAACGCTCCCAGCATCTCACTGGCTTTTTGACGACTAACCCTTTCTGCCATAAGTTCACGGTAGATCAAATTGGCCTCTTTACGCCGTTTGACCGCATCTCCTGCATCAAGGAAGGCCTCTAGCGCATCGAACACCACTGCAAATCGACTTCGGGATTTCACCTCTCCACCGGCGTTGGCACTATCCCGAGCAACTGCGGTTTCGAGGTTAGAGAGGATCATGGTTAAGGTCGCCTGATTTTTTTCACTCTGCATCTCGGGGTAGCCTCTCGCCGCCTCTACGCTTCTCTGCACCAACTCCTGCGCAAGCGGGCCGAAATCGCTAAATTGTGAGAGCCTCTTCATCCCTTCCAGCCGCGGTATCGAGGCGTCTGCTGTCATCTCCCGGCACCCCTGATAACAGTGATCCCACGCCTGCCAGCGGTAGACGAAATCAAGGCCCGTCCCTTTGATATTCTGCACCCCCATAATCCGGTTGTGGAGTCCCGGGGGGGTGAGGCGGACAATTTTACGGATGATGTCGTTGCCACTGGCGTGGTAGTCCCAGAGTATCACCACCCGCTGGAGGAACCAGTGCCGGCACTGCTGGCGAAACTTGGCGTCATCTTCAGCGGTAAGGGGGGAGGCTGACTCTGCCCGCTCCTGCCACTCCTGGCAGAGGCGCCGATTTTGGTGCAAAAGCTGGCTCTGGGAGGCGATCTCTTCTGCGCTCTCTACCCCATTGGCCTGGAGTGCGGCGCTGAATGCCTCTTGATCGTGGGCTAACGCCAACAGTTCAGAATGGTTCTCCTCGGCAACACCGACGCCGGCAACCATCGCCGCGATGCGCTGCCGGAGATCGTGATCTGATAACGGGATCCGCTGCCATCTCGCTTCACTCTCCATCCGCTGCAGGGGGGTGGTCTCCTCGCCCTCCTGTGAGGAGAGGGTGAGGGCAGCGAGCCGCTCGTCCAGCTCCTGCTCAATAAACCCCATAAAACCGTCAAGATTGCCGCCAATCAGCAGGTGGCAGTCGGCGCTGATGTCGCGTACCAAAAGCCGCGCAAAGACCCGGGTACGCGCCACACGATCGGCACGATTATTGACCACGGTGGAGATCCAGATCTGCGGCTCGCTCTCCGGGTGATGGGCCGCAAAGCCACTCCGTTGCCAGTTCCCGAGACAACCTAAACGCTCGTTGGCAGACATTCCATTAACGAAGGAGAGACCCCGCTGTTCCAACCACGCCTCAGGATAGATCTTGAGAACGCCGATATCGGGGATCACCTCATCGGCCATCGCCTTTAGCGTCTCATCCTCGGCAAGTCCGAGGGCACGACCCATGGCGGTCACCAGAGCAATATTATTGGGGTGTTCGGCATAGGGGAAGCGTTCGAGAATATCGGGGGTGAGTAGTCCCGCCTCCAGCCAGCCCACCTGGGTGAAGTCGCTGTTCACCCGCAGCGCCTCGTGACGGAGGATGGGAGACATCTGATCCTCGCTTGAGATCACACGGGAGCGCTCTGGGATGAACTGGGCGATCACCTCGGGGATATTGATCCCCGCCGGCCCCTGCAGATCTTCATGGTCGGGATAGGCGTTGGTGATAGTGGCGACATCATCACGCATCCAGTCCCGTTGCAACAGGCGCACATATTCTGGGGTCAACGCCATACACTCCCAAAGAAAGACCTGACAGTCAAGGCGACGAGAGATTGAGATCAGGTTGTGCTGCTCCCAGATAGTCGCCTTGTCATAAGGGCGAAAGAGAAACATCTCTCGCGCCGTCATAAATGGGGGTGCGTGGATAAACATCGCTTCACAACCGGTGGTTTTGGAGATCACCCCCAGCCCTTTGCTATGAAAAACTGCCGCTTTTAGCCGTTCGGTGCCCGATTTACCACGGGTTCCCCACCCCCCGACCACCAATGGGATCTCTCGTCGATCATTGAGGATCTTTCTCCCGAGAAAGAGGTGCCGCAACAGAAAACCCAGCAGCGCAACTGCGGTAAAGATCATCAGCTCATAGATGCTGTTCTCATAGGCAGAGAAGAAGTACTCTTCAAAGCGGAAGAGCAGCTCCGGCTCAAACAGTGGCAGCGTTAGCGCTCCGGGAAAATAGCGCTCTACCGTAGCATCGCGGTAGTGGGGCTGAAACTGGATAGAGAAGCCGAGGCGTTGCATCGCGCTCAGATACTCCCCGGGCTTTCCCCCCTCCACCTTGCGAAAATTACGGAGATCACTGTAGTGGTGAAACGAGTGGGAGAGCCGACCCCACGCCAGCAGACGCTGCCAGATCCAGCGCGGTGGAGTGATGGTGGTCACCCCCTGACTGCTATAGAGTTGGACCCGTTTTCCCAGCTCCAGTACCGAGAGGAGATCATCCCCCAGTGGAAGATAGGGGCGCCACCCCCCCTCCTCTTCAATCTGAAGCGGCTCACCCGGAACCTTGGTTGGACTCATTTCAGAGAGGATGGCCGACGGTGCCCGTACCGCACCGACAAATCTTCTGCCAATAAGGTGAGAAAACGCCTGCCGTTTATCGGTCGCCGGGGTACGCAGCTCTTGCCAGAAGCGCCACCAGCGAAAGGCGAAACGGTGACCCCTATGGAGACGATAACCCCAGATCCCGTGCTGCAGCTCCAGCGGAAAATCGTCCAGCGCCATCACCGCCAACAGCCGTCCCAACCGTTCCTCCCCCACCGCCTGCACCTCTGCCCGCGAGAGATGGCCACTTCGCCCCGGAGAGATCGCAGCCAGCCGCGGCTTCAGCCGCTGACGCAGCCGGAGAAGATCGGGCTGAGAGAGGAGCCAGATCCGCTCCCCCGCCTGCGCCGCCCACCGTTTCATCGGGATCGCTTCGGCAGAGGAGAGGGCTGCGGCCACCACCTCTGCCAGCGCCTGAGTGCGCAGTTGCGGTAACCGCTGCCCCTCTTCGGCCTCCTGCTGCTGAAGCCATTCCCCCAGTTCAACCAGGAGCTGAAGCAGGGTTCTGAAAAGGAGCGGCTCCTGCTCTTGACGCAGAGTATCACCCAGCAGGGTGACAATCTCCTCCATCTGCGGCCACGCCCCTTCACTGCCGAACCGCTCTGCCCGCTGCTGCAGGGCGAGGGCGGCTGCACAACGGACAGAGGGCTCCTTCTCCTCACCGAGGAGTCGGCTGAGCCACTGAACCCCCTGTAGACAATCGGAGGCGCCGAGGGCGGTGGCAAACCCCTGACGGACAAAGGGGTTGGGATCGGCAAGGATCTGCGGCAGTAGCGGCTGAAGCTGGGGAAGATGGGGGGCGTGCACTACCAGAAGCGTGACAGCCCGTCGTCGCAAAAAGAGGTCATCTCCCCCCTGAACCTCACCCAATCTTCTCCCCAGCGCCACCTCGAGTGAAGGGGGGGAGATCACCGCGAGGATCTCCAGCGCCTCTGCCTGAATCCAGACACTTTGTCGCGACTCCAGGGCAGAGCGGTAGATATAGCGCAGGGTCTCTTCTCCCACCAGTGATTCCCCGCAGGCGTCGGGCATCGCCCGAAGCACCCGCCCCAGCGCACGAAAAGCGGCGAGCGAGACCCGGTGATCGCCCTCGTAGGAGAGAAGATCTCTTAACGGTACCTCCAGCTGTAGCTCTCCCCAGAGCCTTCTTCCCGTCTCTGAAGTCAGCGCCTGACCACCGATGCGGAGAAGGGCCACCTCTCCCAGCCGTTCGAGAGCAAAAGCGAGCCGCTGCTCCTGCTCGGCGAAACGGTGAATAAAACGATCCACCATCGCGTCGCGATCAAACCACCGTTTTAGGGCACGGCGGTCTCCGCGTAAACTGCGGCCACTCGCCCCGAGAAGTGCCGCATAATCGAGGATAATCCGCTCTCTTTCGTGGTTCTCTATGGCGTGATCATAATCCGCAATAAAGCGGCTACGCATGGTTTCGATCTCGATCAACTTCTCCTGCCGCTGATCGATATAGATCAGTAACCAGGTGATGATACTCTGCCCAATCACCTCCTCTGCGGCGATGCGTTGATCGCCCCTGCGTTGACGCTGACGCAACCAGATCTGCCACCCCTGCCACAGCTCATCCAGCAGCTCGCGGTAGATCTTCTGCCACTGTCGGTCCAGTCCCGAGAGTAGCCAGCGGTTCCACTGTTCTCTTTTTGCCACTACTCCTCCTCGTGTTCGGACCAGTTCCAGAGACGGAGATCGCGAAACTGGCGCTCTGCCGACGGTAGATGGCGCAGCCCGCCATCGTGCTGCAGCCAATTTAGCTGCAGATAGCCGCTACTCTCATCCTCTGTCTGCTCATGTTCCAGTGACAGCTTCCACTGTAGGCGGTGGTAGGGGCGTAACCTACTCTCCCACATCAGGGTCAGCCCCGGACCGTAACGATCCGACGCTGCGGTGCGATCGTCATCGGCAAAGTAGCGGCGCCAACGATAACCCCCTGAGACCATAGCTCTCCCTAACAGCTGATGCCAACGGCCGGAGAGGGCGACCTTCTCGGGTGCAAAGGGGTTTAACTGCTCATTGGTGGTCAACTCCCACTGCAGCGAGAGCCGGCTATCGAGCCACGGTCGGTAATCGAGCTGCTGACGCGCGACCAGCTTCTGGCGATGGTCATAAAGGTAACGGCTGAGGAGATCACTATCTGCCACCTCATCCCCCTTCCAGCGATGGCGTGCGAGGGAGAGGAGATAGAACTTGGGCGAGAGATCGAAGAGATTGTCCCAATGGGGGGTCAGGTGATCAAGGCGAGAGATCCCCCCCTCTACTCTCAGCCCGGCAACCATCCCCTGTTGCGGGATCTCCTGCAGCAGCCCTTCAGCGCCCACCCTCCAGCTAAAAGGGCGTAACGGCGAGAGGTGGTTCCGTTCAAACCAGCCTCCGAGCAGCGGCTCGCCCTCATCGTGGTGGCGCAGCAGCACCCCCCACTCCTCCCGCGTGCGCTGCAGGGAAGAGTAGCGATGGTCGCTGAGTGAGAGTTGATGAAAACGCTCCCAACTGGAGAGAGCGCCCTCATCGCGACGCACGGTTCGGCGCCACGCCAAACTCCGACTTGCCGTTTCCGGTTCGGGTCTGACCCACCGCTGCGTCCCGATCCAGAGAGGAAGGGGCGCAAGTTCTGGACCGCTGGAGGGGGGGTTGGCGTCGAGCAGAGCGCTCTCCTCACGCCAGAGGTGTAACGACCGGGGGCGTTGTGACGGTTGAGCGAGGGGGGAGCGGACAAACAGCCGGTAGAGCGACCCTTTCTCACCACGGAGTGGCCCCAGACGCAACCGGTTCCAGCCCTCGGGAAAGGGGTAGTAGAAATGCCGTTTGTGATCAGCCTGGTAGGCGTCTATCCGCAACCAGGCCGGCCCTTCGACCATCGCCTGCAGCGGCTCCTCTGCGGTTGCGACCGAGACGATCTCCTCCCCTCTGCCATACTCATCCCAAGGGAGTGGCTGACCACCGCGATCAAGCAGGGTGAGACGGACAGAGTGGCCGACAACTCCCTGATCCAGAGCGATGCTCCTCTGCTGCTCGCCGGGGGGGAGGTGGAGCGCCAACCGCTGCACCGGAGTGGCTTCGTTGAGGAGGATCTGCCGCTCTTGACCGCCACCGGAGAGGGTGAGCGCAACCTCCTGCAGCGGTAAAAAGGGGGTTGCAAGCAGCTCAATCAGGAGTTGATAACGCTCGCTTCGGGGGCGATCTGTCATCAACACCAGCCGTCTGTTCCCCGAGAGGAGGCGACTCTCCTCCGCCCCGGGGGTGAGAAGGGCGGCACGAATAGATGCCGACGGTGACTGGGGCAGGGGGTGCCCCTTCGGTAGACGGCGGAGGCCGGCTGCAGAGATAAGATGCGTTTGCGGACGCCACTCACTCTGCCGTCGCAGTCGCTGCAATAGCGGTTGCAACCCCCCAATCAACGGCTGGTGATGGGCGATCAGCTCGGCCGCCACCTCCAGCCGCTGTCGCTGTTGCGGATCGCTTTCGGCCCTGTAGACCAAGGCGGTCACCACCTCCTCCACCGTGGCGGGGGGAGGGTGATAGGGGTGTGTGCGCGTGGGTCGTGGTGGTGCCGCCAGCAGTGAAAGTGGCTGCCGGCTGCGTGCCCGTACCAGCAGAGGGAGAGTGGCAGATCCTATCTCCAGCCGCTGTGGTCCAGGGGGGAGATGGAAGATCCGGATCTGCGCAACCCCGGGCAGCGGCTCTCGCTCCGACTCACCCTGGAGCGAGGCAGAGACCGGGTGGTCACTAAAGGGGATCGGCAACGGGTGATCATTTATGGTGATGGTTGCCCAGCCATCGACCCGCTGTTGCGGCTGTTGATGTAGCGTCCGCAGCTCCACCTCCAGCGTGAGAGGTCCGGTGACACTCATCACCACCGGCTGCTGCGGTTGGGCGAGGTAGTAGCGAAGCCGCTGTTCACTCGCCACCCCCCGATAGCCCAGCGCTCCTCGGCTCCGCTCCACCGTAATCCCGTCACTCTGCCAGCGGTAGGGACCGGGGTGAGAAGACCACCACTCGGCAAGCGCCGCATCATGATCTGCCAGCTTCTCCCTCGTCGTCTCTTCAAGGCGCAGACCACGGCTCCGTGCCAAGAGCAGCGCTCTCCCCGCCTCATTCGCCTGCTGCCACTGCTCCAGTGCAAATTCATGATCCCCCCGGTGCCACGCCAGCCAACCTTCTGCCAGCGCCCGCGCCTCTCCCTGCAGTCGGCTGACCGCTTCTGCTGCCAATCGGTACCAGCCGTTGTGGAGGGCCGCAGTGAAGAGCTGTTGAGGATCCACCTCTTCTGGCGGCAGCAGTAGCAGGGCACGAAAGGCGAGAAGATAGTTCTCTTCTGCCAACAGCAGCGAGATGAGTTGCTGAAGAGTGGCGCTCGTCGGGTTGAGGTTTAAGCGCCACGCCGCCAAGCGCAGCAGCGCTCCCTCCTCCCCCTCTGCGTGGTAATCTGCCTCCAGGAGCGACTCCGCCTCTGCCCGCAACTGCGCACTCTCCCCCTCGACCACCACCCCCTTAAGTAGCTGCTGACGAAGTCGCGGTTCCGCCAACTGCTGCAACCCGTGCCATATCGCCCGCCACGCCGTCAATTTCTCTTCAGAAGAGGCGTCTGCAGCAGCAACCACCTGACGCCAATAACGGAGCGCACCACTCCAGTCACCATTCGCTTCGGCCCGACGCCCGGCAACTATCGCTGCAGAGAAGGTGGTAGATAAAGGGAGCTGAGGGGATTGAAGCGTGGCTAACGGTGCGATCCCCGCTGCAAACTGCCGCCGCTGCAGCTCCAGCCAGCGCCGGAAAGGGCGGAAGAAGAGGGCTACCATCCGGTCAACTTCCCCCTCTCGCAGGTGATTCTGCCACGGTCGGTTTCTCAATGATGGCTCGTGCCACGCCTGCAGCAGCTCATCCTCTGTCACCTTGGGGCTGTCAGCTACCCGCAGTTGCAGCGCAGCGAGAGGGGGATCGCCCGCCAGGGGTCGAAGCGCGATCGACGCCACCCAGGGTGGCAACTCAACCACACCACTCCCCGCCGCCCATAGTGGGGCCTGAAGACGATAACGGCCAAAAGCGGGACTCATGGTCACCGCACTCTCGCCCTTATGGGGAAGAGAGGCGAGGGCGGTGAGCGCCAGGTTTTCGGCAAACTGCAGATCCCACTGCCTCTGCTCCTCCCGGTCGCGCATGGTGAAGCGGCTGCGCCACTGCCGCGGTTGACCCTCTACCTCACCGCTAAAGAGCATCTCCACCGTGGATGGCCCCTGCAGCAGTAGTCGTAAACGGCTGGGTGCAGAGCGCGGGGGGAGGGGGTAGTGGAGCGCCTCTCCCCCCTTCAGTTGAAAAAACTGTGCCGAAGGGAGACGGTTAAGCGCCGCAGCAAGTAGCGGTTGCGAGATCTGGATCGCGGGATTGGGATCCCCTGCCGCACGGAGAGTTTGCTGCGGGAAGTAGGCGACACGCCCCCCCTCATCGCTCTCACCCTCACCCCATCTCTCCGGCAATAGATCACGGTAGTGGCTCCAGCGTCCCTCTATGCGATCCGCCTCCCGCCCCCACTCACCGCTCAACGGTTTCATCTGCTGGAGTTGGCGCAGTGCAGCCGCTGCCTGGAGCGGGGCCTCCTCCTCTCGGGGATCGCGAACCATTGCCGGCAACGGTTCGTACCACCCCTGCAACTGCTGTGCAAAATCGGCAGGAAAAGGGGCTTCATGGCCACGCTCATCTGCCACAATCTGCGAACGGTTACGGGGCAGGATCTTCCACGGCTCATCCCCCTCACCCCTCTTCTGCGCCGCCCCGTTGATCCCCGAAAAGAGGAGATCGGAGTCGCAACGCCAGCGGGAGCGGAGGAGGAGATCGCGATTCCCGCTCACCCGAACCCTCTCCCCTTGTGCCAGATTCAGCCAGTGGCTCTCCTCACTACCCAGTAGCTGCTGACAGCGCCCTTGCCAGCAGAGACCGCTCTGATCAATACCGGGGTGGCGTTCCATCTGGTAAGGGGGGGCTTCTCCCACCTGCAGCGTCAACTGCTGTAACAGCTCCAGCGCTGTTGCCGATTGCGGCCAGAGAAGGCGACTATCGATCCTCAGACGACAAGAACCCACCCCCTCTTCCGCTTCAAGAACCGTCTCTTCCCCCGCCTTGAGCAGGTAGTAACGCTGCTGCAGTTTCGGTGCATCGCGCACCAGATCTACCGCGGGGAGATCCGGCACCGCCTCCGACCGGTAGAGGGGAGGAAACGGCTCGCGCAGCCGCCCGCCACTCATCAGTCGGAGCGCGACCTGCGCTGTGACAGAGGGATCCATCTCGAGCTGGATCATCGACAGTTGATCACGGTTGAGATCCGCCTCGAACCAGCCGTCACCACTGTCGTGCCACGGGATCTCCTGAAGCAGACCACTACCATCTCCCAGCCAGAGCCGTAACTGGTGATCAAACAGAGCGCCCTCAACCACTTCAACCCGCAGCAGGCTCTGTTCGGGGAGGAGGAGCTGTTTGCGCTCTCCTCCTGTCAGCTCAAGGTGGGCATCGAGCAGCTCCCACTGCAACGACCGTTCACCGTTCCCCAGCCACCCCATCTTCAGGCTATCCACCGGAAGGGCAGAGAGGGAGGGAGAGGAGCCGAGCAGGAAGAGGAGAAGGATGAGAGTGATCCCGGCGTAGCCTCGCCATCTATCGAATCTGCCGCGCATCATCCTGCCCCTTGTATTGTGAGACAACGGACCAATCCCGAGATCAAGGTCTCATCCTGTAGCAACTCCTTACGCAGACGACTCCCGATTTCAAGATGGAGAAAACCACCAAAACCGATTCGCCGCAGCGCCTCTCCGGTGACATTGGTC
>JADFYS010000039.1 GCA_015232955.1 Gammaproteobacteria bacterium | reverse complement strand
GACGCTTAGGCGTATTCTCTCCACATAGCCATCCATCTGATTGAGATTGGCTGCAGGAGAATAGGGGGGGGTAGATCCGCTATTTTTTTCTGTTGTACTAGAGGAGGATGTAACGGTTGCAGCAGCCAATTTCTGGATGTTTAGGGTCCAAAAGGTACGGTTAATCTGCTGCAGTTGCTGCTGCCCCTCAGATAATTTCTCTGTGGTGATAGGCTGTGTTCCGACTGTAAGTGGCAAGCCTAAGCTGATTGCACTTTTTTGTCCGTCTGCCTCATCTACCCCTTTTTTAAGGGTGTGCGAATAGTCGGCAAAATGCCGTGAAATTTGAAAATTCGCTGCTGAGCGTGTAATCATGGTTCAAATTCCTTCATCCCTGATAGTGTAGTCTAGCGGAGGCAAAAGATCCAGATGCTGCAAAAATTGAGATAAATCGGAACTTGCATATGGTAGTCCTATGATTGTTAAAGGGTTCGAACGGGTCTTGTTGCGTTTTTAATTGCTGCAGATTGCTCCAGACTCCATTTCTACTGTGGAAAATTACAAGGTGAGCTGTCAAAATGGCGCGTTTCTGCGAGCAAGATCTGGCTAAGTTGAAGGGTATTACAGCGAATCATTATGAGACAAAAAAACATTGCACAAATCGTTGAAGACGAACTCCTAGGCATGAAGGAGGGGTTCCACACCCCGGTAATGCTCTGGGGTCCCCCCGGTGTTGGTAAGTCGCAGATTGTGCTTCAGGTTGGGATCAAACATCAAGTGGAGGTGGTCGATATTCGTCTGTCGCAGATGGAGCCGAGCGATCTTCGTGGTATCCCTTTTCGCAATGGTGCTCTGGTTGAGTGGGCGGTGCCTTTGCTTCTTCCCAACGACGGGCGTAACGGTAGCAGGGGGATCCTCTTCCTTGATGAGATCACCTCTGCACCACCCAGTGTCTCTGCTGCCGCCTATCAGTTGATCCTTGATCGTCGTCTGGGTGAATATCGGGTTCCCGATGGCTGGGCGATTATTGCAGCGGGTAACCGTCAGGGGGATCGCGGCGTAACCTATACCATGCCTGCACCTTTGGCCAACCGTTTCTCCCATTTTGAGGTGGATGTCCATCTCGATGACTGGGTGGAGTGGGCCTATCTTAACGGTATTGATGAGGCGATTATCGCTTTTCTCCGCTTTCGGCCCGAGCTGCTGTTCGATTTCGACCCTGCGCATAATCCGGTCGCTTTCCCCTCGCCCCGTTCGTGGGAGTTTGCCCACCGTGCCCTAAAAAAGTTCAGCCATCGTCCTGCTCTCCTGCTCGAATCGCTTCAGGCGTGTGTTGGAACAGTTGCCGGGATTGAGTTAAACGCTTTTGTCGAAAATCTCGAGAATCTGCCGGATATCGATGCCATTCTCCGGGGTGAAGAGGTTGAGATCCCGGCGGAGATCGATCTTCAGTATGCCGTCGCCTCAGCGCTGGTGGGGAGAGCCGTTGCGGTTAGAGGAGGGGAGGGGGCAGCAACAGTTTATGGAATGATCCTCAATTTCGCCAACCGCTTTCCACAGAAAGAGATGGGGGTGATGCTGGTCTCGGATCTCCATCGGGCTATCGGTAGTGATCTCTTTTCGCTCCCTGAGTTTGAACCTTGGGCCGCTGCGGTGGCAGATCTCCTCCTACACGCCTCCTGAAGCTAGCGATGGATTTTACTCTTCTAGCCGCGGATGGTAATGGCCGCAGGGGGCGGCTCACCTTTGAACGAGGTCAGGTGGAGACCCCTGCTTTTATGCCGGTCGGCACTTACGGTTCGGTTAAGGCGCTCTCTGCTGAAGAGCTGATAGGGCTTGGGGCAGAGATAGTCCTCGGCAATACCTTCCACCTTATGCTCCGCCCGGGGGTGGAGGTGATTGCCGCCCATGGCGATCTCCACAACTTTATGCACTGGCAGCAACCGATCCTCACCGATTCAGGTGGTTTTCAGGTCTTTAGTCTCGGCGCTATGCGCAAGATTCGGGAGGCGGGGGTCACCTTTAGCTCTCCGGTGGATGGTTCAAAGATCTTCATGGGGCCAGAAGAGTCGATGGCGGTGCAGAGGGCGCTCGGATCAGATATCGTGATGATTTTTGATGAGTGTACCCCTTATCCGGCGACCTTTCAGCAGGCAAAAGAGTCGATGGAGTTGTCTCTGCGTTGGGCGGAGCGGAGCAAGGCTGCGCATCAGGGTAATCGTAACGCCCTGTTTGCCATCATTCAGGGGGGGATGTATGCCGAACTGCGCCAGCAGTCACTGCAAAGATTAGAGGAGATCGGTTTTGACGGCTACGCGATTGGGGGGCTCTCTGTTGGCGAGCCGAAGAGTGAGATGCTGCAGGTGCTCGATCAGTTGCAACCACGCCTCCCGCCTGCCGCACCGCACTATCTGATGGGGGTGGGAACCCCACAGGATATTGTCGAAGCGGTGGTAAGGGGGATCGATATGTTTGACTGTGTAATGCCGACCCGTAACGGGCGTAACGGTTTCCTCTTTACCCGTTATGGACCGCTCAAAATTCGTAATGCCCGCTACCGTCTTGACACCCGGCCGATCGATGAGGGGTGTGGCTGTTACACCTGTCGCCACTATAGCCGCGCCTATCTGCGCCATCTTGATAAGGCGGGTGAGATTCTTGGGGCGAGACTCAATACCATCCATAACCTCTTCTACTATCAGGAGCTGATGGCGGGTTTGAGAGAGGCGATTACCGCCGGAACCCTGCAGCAGTTTGTGACCGCTTTTTATGCGCAACAGGAGGTTGGGATCATGGATTCGAGCTGCTGAAGGTGGTCTGAACTCGCCTGTGATGTCATTTTTTTGACATGGCGGGGCTGAACTTCCATCCCCTGTCGCACTCTCAGAGCAACGCTATTGACCATGGAGCGATCAGGATCGGTGCTGCGATTACTGGGAAAACTGTGCGATAATGGCGCTCTTTTTTTCTACAGTACCTAAGGATTTGACATGAGTTTTCTAATTTCAGACGCCATTGCTGCGGATGCTCCTGCCGCCGCCCAGCCGGGAATGTTGGAGGCACTTTTACCGTTTATCATCTTATTTGTGGTCTTCTACTTTCTTTTGATCCGTCCTCAGCAGAAGCGGACCAAAGAGCACACAAAAATGGTCTCCGCGCTCCAGGTTGGGGATGAGGTGGTGACCAATGGCGGTATTTTGGGAAAGGTGAGCAGAGTCGGAGACGACTTTATCGGGGTCGAACTGGCGGACGGGGTGGAGATCAACCTCCAGCGTCAAGCGGTCGCAACGGTAATGCCCAAGGGGACTATGGACAACTTGGGATAAAGCATCGCTTCGGCAGTGGTGTGCTGCTGCCCCCCCTGTTGGCCAATGTTCTGACGCTCTGAATCACTTCTCTCTGCTGGAATCCTGAATGTTAAACCACTACCCCCTTTGGAAATATCTGCTCTTGCTGCTGATGGTGGCGATGGGTGCAGTCTACTCTCTCCCCAATCTCTATGGTGATGATCCTGCATTGCAGATCACCGCTTCGCGTATGCTCGAAGTTGACGCTTCCACCCGGGATCAGGTGTTGCAGGTGCTACAGGAGCAGAAGATAGCACCAAAATCCTATAGTCTCGGCCCCGATTCGTTGCTGGTGCGCTTCACCGATACAGAGGCCCAGATCAACGCCTATCAGCCGGTGAAAGATGCGTTGGGAAAAGGGTTTGTGGTGGCGTTAAATCTCGCACCAGCGACCCCGAACTGGTTACGCGAACTCAATGCGCTGCCGATGTATCTCGGTCTTGATCTTCGTGGTGGTGTTCACTTCCTGATGGGGGTGGATATGGATGCCGCAGTGACCAGCGCAATAGCTCGTTATGTTGATGATATTCGAACAATATTGCGTGAGGAGAAGATCCGTTATCTGACCATCGACAGTGATGGTGGCCATGATCGCGTGGTGGTGAAATTTCGTGATCGAGAGACCCTCGATTTGGCCCTGGATAAGGTCAAGACGCAGTTTCGGGATCTGGTGTATGAGGAGATTGAGCTTGATAACGCCTTCTATCTCTATGTCTCGCTGTCAGAGCTGCAGCAGCTCGAGGTGAGAAAGTTTGCCCTCAAACAGAACATCACCACCCTTCGCAATCGCGTGAATGAGCTGGGGGTTGCAGAGCCGGTGATTCAGCAGCAGGGTGACGATCGCATTGTGGTGCAACTGCCGGGAATACAGGATACAGCGCGGGCGAAAGAGATCCTCGGAGCCACCGCAACCCTTGAATACCATATGGTGGATGAAAAACATGATGTCGAGAGCGCCCTCTCCGGTCGAGTCCCACCCGCCTCCCGTCTCTACAGCGATCGAAATGGTCGTCCCATTCTGCTGCAGAAACGGGTCATTATCACCGGGGATCAGGTGACAGATGCCGCATCGGGCCTTGATCCCCGCTCGGGCGGGCCGCTGGTCTCGGTGACGCTCGACAGTAAAGGGGCGCGGCGAATGAGCAATAACACCCGCGAGAATGTCGGTAAACGGATGGCGGTGGTCTACATCGAGACCAAAGTGGAGACGACGCTGGTGGATGGGAAACCTGTCCGTAAGACCGAGCGTCTGGAAGAGGTGATTAGCGTCGCGGTGATTCGTGAACACTTTAGCAAGCGCTTCCAGACCAGTGGCCTGGACAGCACTGAAGAGGCGCGAAACCTCGCCCTGTTGCTCCGGGCGGGGGCGCTGGCTGCACCGATAGAGATCCTTGAAGAGCGAACCATTGGCCCCTCTCTTGGGAAGGAGAATATCGATAAAGGGCTGTTTTCGGTCATTGTCGGATTTATGGTGGTGTTGGTCTTTATGGCGGTGTGGTATCGCGGTTTTGGTCTGGTGGCCAACATCGCCCTTGCCTTTAATCTGGTGATCATCGTGGCTGTGTTGTCGATGTTGCAGGCGACACTGACCCTCCCCGGAATCGCCGGAATCGTCCTCACCGTCGGTATGGCGGTGGATGCCAATGTCCTAATCTTTGAGCGGATTCGGGAAGAGTTGCGTCTCGGCAATACCCCCCATGCCAGCATCCATGCCGGTTATGAGAAGGCATTTTCCACCATTGCCGACGCCAATATTACGACCCTAATCGCCTCACTGGTCCTGTTTGGTTTTGGCACGGGTCCGATTAAGGGGTTTGCTATCACCCTCTCTATCGGCATAGTGACCTCAATGATTACCGCAATTATGGGGACAAGGGCGATTATTAACCTGAGCCTGGGTGGAAAGAGCCTGAAGAAGCTTTCGATCTAGAATCACTACATTCAACCGGAACCGGAAACATGCAACTGCTAAAAGGTGAAACACATTTCGATTTTATGGCGTGGGAGAAGCTGGCGATCGCCTTCTCTACGCTACTGCTGCTGGTCGCCTTGACCTCACTCTTTACCCGCTCTCTCGAATTTGGTATCGATTTTACCGGGGGAACACTGATTGAGGTCGCCTACCCTTCATCTGCAGATCTGGTAAAGGTGCGCAAGGTGTTGGAAGAGGCGTCGTTTTCAGATATTACGGTGCAACATTTTGGAACGGCTTCAGATGTTCTGATTCGTATCGCCCCTCAGGCAGAGCTCTCCAGTGCTGAACTCAGTGATAAAGTGGTTCGTACCCTCAAACAGGATGAAGCTGCTGTGGAGTTGCGCCGTCAGGAGTTTGTCGGACCACAGGTGGGCGAAGAGTTGACCGAGGATGGGGGGTTGGCGATGCTCTACGCCCTAATCGGGATACTCATCTATGTTGCCCTCCGCTTTGAGTACCGTTTTGCTGTCGGTTCAGTGGCGGCGCTGATCCATGATGTGATCATAACCCTTGGCTTCTTCTCTCTTTTTCAGATTGAGTTTGATCTGACAGTACTCGCTGCGGTGCTGGCGGTGATCGGTTATTCGCTCAATGATACCATCGTCGTTTTTGATCGAATTCGTGAAAATTTCCGCAAAATCCGTAAGGGCAGCTCTGTTGATGTGGTGAATGCCTCCCTCAATCAGACCCTCTCTCGCACCTTAATGACCTCATTGACTACCTTAATGGTGCTAATCTCTCTTTTTCTCTTTGGCGGAGAGCTGATCCACGGCTTTGCTACAGCGTTAATTGTCGGCGTTGTCATCGGTACCTACTCCTCCGTTTATGTCGCCAGTGTGACTGCGCTTAAGCTCGGAGTGAGTCGGGAAGATCTGCTCCCGGTTGAAAAAGAGGGGGATGAGCGGGAAGCTGAGTCAGAGGAGAGACTTCCCTGAACCTACTTCGACTCGGTACTCTCCTTTTTGCTGTCTCATTCTCATTAATTGCAGAGCCGCAACCCTACACCACCCATTTTCGGGTCACTGTCGACCATATTCCAGTGGGCAAGATGGTGCGAACGCTCGAAAAGTTAAGCGATGGCAGCTATCGGCTCAATAACCGGATGTTTACCACCGGCTTTATCGCGAATTTTCGTGACGACAGCATGGATGAGACCAGCCACTGGAATTACAGTGCACAACAGGTAGAGCCTCAAAATTACAGCTACCATAAAAAAGGGGGGAAGCGGGAGAAGATAGAGCAGGCTCGTTTTCTCTGGGATGAGAAGAGGGTGGTGCTCTCCTATCGCGGTACTCCGTTAACCCTTGAACTTGAAGGGGGCGAATTCGATCGCCTCTCTTACCAGTGGCAGCTTCGTCAGGATCTGAAAACGGGTAAAAAGAGGATGGAGTATCGCGTCGTAGATGGTGATGAGCTGAAAACCTACACCTTTACCGTCGTCGGTGAAGAGCGGCTCAAGATCGGTTCCAAAAAGGTTGCGACCGTAGCTGTGGAGCGTATCGCCGACAATGGACGGGAGACCCGCTTCTGGTGCGCCATCGATCATGACTACCTGCTGGTGAAGATTATGCAGGATGATGGCAGCCACCTCTTCGTTGGCGAGGTCGAGGCTCTCTGAGGGGGATTCAGACCGACCGCAAGTGGTGACAATTCAGACAGCAAGATCGATGTGTTGGATTGTTCCGCCTGTCCCGTTTTCGCGCAGAAAAATTCCGGTTTCAGCGACCGCACCTAAAGTCTCGTTCTTCTGATCCTTAAGGAGAAACGGGGTATCCACCTTACCTAGATAGAGGGCACCGATGCCGTGCTCTCCAAGAGCGGTCAATTTATGCTTGCCGCTATCATCGACCGACCAGATCCGCAGTTGATCATAGATCCTGTCTTGTCCATCAATCCAGCCATTACCGTCGTCATCATAGCCGGCTAGCTCTCCAAAGCCGTCCCCACTGCGGGGACCAAAAAGTTCATGACCGTTATTGATCGTCTGGTCACCATTCTTGTCCAGTGCGAGAAAGCCACTTCCGGGGCGAAGGAGGGCGATCTGGTGTTGACGGCCATCGGCATCGATATCAAAACGGAAGTTACGGCTCCCCAGTTCGGCAGCGTTCCCGTTAAAGTTGATCACCAATGGATCGCGCAGGGCATCTCCCCCCTTGATGGAGATCTGATTATGCTCTTCGAAGCTGCGAGAGAGGTTTAGCTCCAGATTGATTTCGATGGACTTGCCATCGGCCGTCTTGACGACTCCGCTCGCCTTAAATTGGCTCGACTCCTGCTCAAGGTGTGATTCGTAGTGATCATAGACCACGCCCCAGCCCTGAGGCTGATCAGCTGCGGCTGGTGGTGGCTGTGTCGAGCCAGCGGTCGCCGGATCTTGAAGCGGTGGTAACGGCTCTCCCTGAGTGGTGAGTTCATTGGCATCAAAAAGTTGAATATCGCGCCCGGTAAACTGCTCTACCATCATCTTCAACAGGGATAGCTTAAAATCACCCAGATTTTCCGATTTGGCGCCGCTGGGGGCAGTTGCTGGCTCAACAAGCGCTTTTTGCGGCCTTGAGGCTAACGCCTGCGGTGAGAGATTGACCTGTTCACTGGCACTCTCCAGCCGTTTGAGTCGCTCTTCCATCCAGATGAGGTTACCGCGATGAATCCCCTGGGCAGGATGGTTTTCACCAAAGGTGACGCTGGAGCTGCTGTTACGATCTCCCGCCCACATGGTAAGAGAACTCCTCTCCTGCCGCTGTTCGTAGAAGTGATGGCTCCCCTGTAAGCCAATTGAACTGTCTGTAATGATCATCGCCTGTCCCTCCTGTAGAGGATGTTACTCTGTTATTCGTTACCCCTATTAGCGGCGGGGAGAAGAGAGGCTTTAATCTGAAGCGGGCTTTTGTACTCATTGCAAGGGGTTTGACGAGGGTAGGCGATGAGATGTTTGTGCGTATTAGTAGCTGAACTGCTGCAGGCTCTGTTTCAACTCAGAGGAGATTCTCGATAGTTTCTGAACACTCTCCACTATCTCCTCACCTGCGCTGCTATTGAGGCTGGCCCCTTCGTTGACGGAAGAGACCTGATTGGTCACCTCCATCGCATCGGCTGAGGTGATGGAGAGGTTCTTATTGACCTCATCGACACCGAGTGAGGCCTGACGGATATTCTCTGAGATCTCAGAGGTCGCGGAGTCTTGCTCCTGGAGAACGGTAGAGAGTTCAGCGACAAAGCCATCGACCTCGGTGATGATTCGCGTCACCTCTGTAATCTCGTTCACGGTGTTATCGGTAGAGTCCTGAATCCCCTTAAGGCGTTTGGCGATCTCTTGGGTCGCGGTAGAGGTCTGGTTGGCCAACTCTTTGATCTCATTAGCGACGACGGCAAAACCTTTTCCCGCCTCACCGGCACGGGCAGCCTCGATAGTGGCGTTGAGGGCGAGGAGGTTGGTCTTTTCAGAGATGGCGTTAATGCTGCTGGTGACCACACCGATCTCCTGCGCCGCCTTTCCCAACTCATCGACCCTCTCTGACGCCTGCTGAGTGTGCATGACCGCCTTTTGCGAGACACTCTGAGCGTGCTCAGCCTCCTGCGCCACCTGACCGATACCGGTGGAGAGGTGCGCGGTGGAGGAGGCGACTGTTTTGATGTTGACCGTCGCCTGCTCTGTTGCGGCAGCGATGGTGTTGAGGTTGCTGCTCATGCGCTCTGCGGCAGCCGCCAGAGAGTGGGCGCGGGAGGTGACGGTCGCCGCACGACTGGTGATGCCGGTGGCAACCTTAAGGATAGAGGAGGAGTGGTCACTACAGCTGGAGGAGTTCTGCTCCACCGTTGCAAAGGTCGTTCTCAGCTGCTCACCAACTCGGTTGAGATGGGAAATGATGGTACCAATTTCGTTGCCCCCTCCAGCTGCGGTACTCGCACCAAATTTACCGTCAGAGAGCTGCTGTGAGAGGCGTGAGAGCCGGGAGAGTTGACCTGAAAAAGAGAGCACCGTTGCCAAAAGGAGCAGGAGGAGAAGAGAGGCGACAATTAAAAGTATGGTCGTAAGCGTCGAAAGAGTCTCACCAGTCTCGACGATGGCTTGGGAGGGTGTGGCGGCGGAGAGTTGTGCAATCGCCTGAAACTGGAGCAGGCCAATGATGATAACGGTTGCCAAAGTGAGTAGAGTCAGGGTCACTACCTTGAGTTTGATGGTCATAGCTCGTTTATACCTGTCTGTTGGTGAAAAGTAGGGTCGATTTGGGCAGAGTATAAGATATTTTTGCAATAAAGGTTGACCTTGGTGGGGATATCCAGACAATATCGTTTATGGAAACCATCGCCAGCTGGATCTGGAACCCCCTTCTTAGCTACATCTACCTCGAGATCGCCCTCCTCATCCTGTTGTTGACCGGATTTGTCGCCTGGAGGCGTATCTGGCCCATTCTCACCGAGTGGTTTCATGGCGAAAGTCGCAGCAGCTCCAGTGTCAAACATATCTCTCAGGGGCGGGCGCTGATTGCGGCAGTGGGTGCCAGTGTCGGTGTCGGTAACCTGGCCGGAGTGAGTACCGCTATCCACCTTGGGGGTCCTGGGGCACTTTTCTGGATCTGGGTCTCTGCGCTGGTGGGCATGAGCCTTCGCATGTGTTCCACCTGGCTCGCCATCCGCTACCAGTCGGAGGATCATCAACACCCCGCCTATGCGACACCGATGGCCTATCTCGAACGATTTTTTACCGGTCGCTGGCGCTGGTTGCCGCTCACCTTTGCGGCACTTCTGCTGGTACAGGGGTTTCTTACCGCAAATCTGATTCAGTCCAACTCTGTCGCCCACGCCATCGAGTTGGAGGCGGGATCATCGCATCTCGTCACTGCGGTGCTGATGACCATGACCGTCGCCTTTGTCATCTTTGGTGGTCTGAGAAAGATTGTCGATGTCAGTGTCTTGTTAACCCCCTGGATGGTTGCGCTCTATGTGCTGGCGGGCCTGATTATCCTGCTGGGTAATCCGGAAAGGAGTGCCGGGGCGATTGAACTGGTCTTTACCCACGCCTTCACCCCCTACTCTGCTGCAGGCGGCATCGCCGGTTACACGGTGATGCAGGCGGTACAGTTTGGGGTCTCGCGCGGGATCTTCTCACACGGATCCGGACTGGGGTTGGCCCCTTTTCTACAGGCGGCCAATAGCGGCGATATCCGTCACAGTGCCCTGCTTGCGGCGCTGGTACCGGTGATCGATACTCTGATTATCTGCACCATCACCGGTCTGGTGGTACTCTCCGAAGGGTTGTGGACCGAATGGAACGGGGCCTATCTTACCGTTCAGTCGTTTCAGGCCAATTTCGGAGAGAAGGGGCGGCTACTTATTATCGCTTGCCTCATCTTCTTCTCATTTACCACGGTTATTAACTGGTCTTACTATGCCGAGCGCTGTTATCACTACCTTGGCGGGAAAAATCTCTACCGTTTTCGCTGGATCTTTGTCGGGGTGACCTTTTGTGGTCCCTTCTTTCCGGTCAAGCTGGTCTGGTCAGCAGGGGATGTCATTATTGCGCTGAGTCTGCTGTTACATCTTTTTCCCCTGCTCTATCTGGTATTAATTCATCAACGGGAGATTCGGGCCAGCCTCGATGCCCCGCGATCTACTGCCGGAGTCTTCAGGCTTTGAACCGCAGAGAGAACCCGTCCCCCCGCCAACGAGTTTCCCGATACAGTTGGAGATAGTGGCTACTCAAAGTATGAATTCACATGAATAGTCAATATATTCAATACCATATCGCTGTAGGGTCGCGTTTATCGCCTCTCTGGAACCGCTGCTTTCAGGGGGGTTGGGTATCTATCGCTGAAGGGTGCGAGGCGTGACCAATCTTTTCATTTTGTTGACGATTCTGGTGGTGTTGCTGTTGGTGATCTGGGTGCGTCGTCGTTCGCTTCTCGGTCAATACACTACTCGCGTCGCCTCGGGGCTGCAGGATCCATTGACCGGGGTGAGTAACCGTCGTCGCTTGGATGAGTTGCTGTTAAAAGCGGTGGCCAATAAGGAGCTAAAGACGCAACCACTGGCGGTTATTTTTGTCGATATTGACCACTTAGATGGCTATAACGAACGCTATGGCCGCAATAGTGGCGATGAGGTGATGATTCAGGTAGCCCACCTCCTGCAGCGATCCGTGCGTAGTGATGATGTTGTCGGGCGTTGGGGAGATGACCGCTTTCTGATTATTGCCCCCAACCTGCCACCAACCAGTGCCAGACAGCTGGCCGAAACCATTCGGGGGCGAATTGAAACGCTGAAGATCCATGGGTTGCCGGGACAGACCGCGACAATAGGGGGGGGGTTG
>JADFYS010000399.1 GCA_015232955.1 Gammaproteobacteria bacterium | reverse complement strand
CTCATCTCCGGTAGCCGGAATGGTGAAGCTGGCTATCTCCTTGCACTTCCCTAAGCGCTGCTTGACGGGAAGATATGCGGGGAGGATTAACTGAATCTCCTCCCCCAGCGCCCTCAATGCTGCGGGAAGGCTCCCTGAAACATCACCTAAACCTCCGGTTTTGATCAGCGGGAACGCTTCACTGGTTGCAAATAGTATCTTCGCCATCCCCTATTTTTCACTCCCCGACGCAGGTGTCAGGAACACCGCAGCAAGGGGAGGCAGGTCGATAAGCGCAGACCAGGATTGATCCATCCACGGTTTATCTTCAGCGGTAATCCCCAAGGCGTTGCCGATATTACTTCCACCGTAGTACTCGGAATCGGAGTTGAAGAGCTCACGATAACGACCTCCGTTGGGAAGGCCGATACGATACCCTTTGCGCGGCACCGGAGTGAAGTTGAGGATCACCACAACATGATCCCCTTCCCGCCCTTTACGAATAAAACTAAGGAGAGAGTAACTGGCATCATTACAGTCGAGCCACTGAAAGCCATTGCCATCAAAATCATATTGGTAGAGTGCAGGGACGGTACGGTAAATCTGATTGAGTTCACTCACCAGACGCTGCACCCCTTGGTGCGGAGCAAAGTCGAGCAGCCACCAGTCGAGCGGCTTATTACAGCTCCACTCGCCACTCTGGGCAAATTCGCACCCCATAAAGAGGAGCTTTTTCCCACACATGGTGTACATATAGCTGTAGAGCAGTCGGAGGTTGGCGTAGCGTTGCCACTCATCCCCCGGCATCTTCTGAATCATCGACCGTTTGAGGTGCACCACCTCATCGTGAGAGAAGGGGAGGATAAAGTTTTCGGAAAAGGCGTAGAGCAGGCCAAAAGTGAGATCGGTGTGGTGATGTTGGCGGTGGACAGGATCTTTCTGAATGTAGTGCAGGGTGTCATTCATCCACCCCATATTCCACTTCATGGTGAACCCTAAACCGCCACTATCGACCGGTTTGGAGACCATGGGCCAGGAGGTAGACTCTTCCGCCACCATCAATATTCCGGGAAAGAGTTCGTGGACAACGGTGTTGAGATGGCGGATGAAGGCGACCGCTTCAAGGTTCTCATTGCCGCCATGTTCATTGGGAATCCAATCTCCCGGTTCTCGCGAATAGTCGAGATAGAGCATCGAGGCGACGGCATCGACCCGTAGTCCGTCGATATGAAACTCCTCTAGCCAGTAGATGGCACTGGAGATGAGAAAGTTGCGCACCTCGTTGCGACCATAATTGAAGATGAGCGTTCCCCAGTCCCGGTGCTCTCCTTTGCGTGGATCTTCATGTTCATAAAGGGCAGAACCGTCAAATCGGGCGAGGGCGAACTCATCTTTGGGGAAGTGGGCCGGCACCCAGTCGAGAAGAACGCCAATGTCATTCTGATGACAGAGGTCGATGAGATAGCGCAGATCATCGGGGGTGCCGAAACGGCTGGAGGCGGCAAAGTAGCCGGTAGTCTGATATCCCCAAGAGAGATCGAGCGGGTGCTCAGTGATCGGTAGCAACTCAATGTGGGTGAAGTGCATCTTTTTCATGTACGCCACCAGTCGCTCGCCTATCTCCCGGTAGTTCAGGAAATGGTGATCCGGATCGAGTTGCCACGAACCGAGATGGAGCTCGTAGACCGAGATCGGCTCATTCTGAAGCTGAAAGTGGCGTCGCTGCTCCATCCACGCCCCATCATTCCAGTGATAACTGTAGGGATCGTTGATCCGTGAGGAGGTGAGCGGCCGCTGCTCAAACTGGCGTCCGTAGGGGTCGATCTTGACTGCAACCGCACCACTGTTTCGGTTGCGTAGTTCGAATTTATAGAGGCTACCTATCGCAATGCCGGGGATAAACAGCTCCCAGATACCACCGCCCCCTCTCGATTGCAGCGGATGGATCCGTCCATCCCAACCATTAAAATCACCGACAACACTGACCCGCTCGGCATTGGGCGCCCAGGTAGCGAAGTGAACCCCTTCAACACCATCGATATTCTTGAGATGAGCCCCCAAGAAACGGTAGCTGTGATAGTGACGCCCCTCTCCAAAAAGATGGAGGTCAAACTCCTTGATCTGAATCGGAAAGGCGTAGGGGTCATACCCACTCAGGCGCTCGCCGTGATCATTGACCCAGGTGAGACGATATTGGCGAGGGATAAGGGCACCGTTGCCTCGCCACTGAAAAAAGTCGGTACCCTCAATGCGGGTGAATGGTAGGGCGGCGCCTTCGCTGCTCTCTACCGAGATCTCGCGAATTAGAGGGCGAAATAGGGTGATGACCGTCTCAGAACCTTCTTGATGCCGACCCAGAACGGCCAGTGGATCGTGATGTTTGGCATGAATGATTCGTTGCAGATCGTCATTTAGTCGCATATTTTTTCCAATTTCCTGTTTCATCGTTTCCATAAGTGAATCATAATATCCCTTCACCGCCCTTGTTGCGAACATTTTCTGTGAGGAGATGTCACAACCTCTGCTAGCGTAGCTGATATAACCCCTGTTCCCGTCCGTGATCTCTATCTGTTTCGGTCGGGTTTAACCTGCCCCCGGACTGAAGTGGAGAGGCGGGTGAGATGCTCCAAACTATATACCCAAG
>JADFYS010000398.1 GCA_015232955.1 Gammaproteobacteria bacterium | reverse complement strand
ATTGAGATGATGAGAGAATAGCGGTCTGGCTCGATAGGATAGAACTGCGTAACCTCTCTTCACTCGTGTACGACGAGCGTGAATCGCTCAGCTGATTGAACAACTGAATCGTTTCCAAACCGCGTTTATAGCCTTGCAACAGCAACAGCAACAGCAACCGCAGCGGGTGTTGCGTGAACAGCGTCCGGACGCCGGAACCCTCCCTGACCATCCATGAGATTAGAACCTTGAGCATTACATCAACACTCCTGCAGGCCAACGAACTGGGCATTCGCCTGGAAATCGTCAACGGCCTACACATCTGGGAGGCGCAACCGCTCTACCGGCATCAAAAGCATGTTGAGCGCATCATGCGTGGTATTTCAAACCCCGTAAATCAGGCAGAGTGTGGTTGCGTACACGCCATGGATGTCTATATCCAGTTTCCTAACGGCCTGAAGAGACCGGATATTTCCATATTTTGTCAGGAACCCGGGGAAGAAGAGCAGGACAGTGCGTTGACAATCATCCCGGAAGCTGTGATTGAAGTGGTCAGTAAAGGCTATGAGGCCAAGGATCTGGAAATTGCTCCCCCCTTCTACCTTTCTCAGGGTGTCAAAGATGTCATTGTCTTTGACCCCGTCACGCTGCTGGTATTGCATGTGCGTAAAGAGAAAACCCAAAGAGAGATCTCACCCGTGACAATCGATCTTGAATGCGGTTGCACGGTGTCCGTTTAAAGGCTACTACCATGAACATTATCCCCGTCATCATCGCCGGCGGCTCCGGCACCCGCCTCTGGCCGCTCTCCCGTACCCAGTTCCCCAAGCAGTTTCTCACCCTAAACGGTGAGCAGACGATGCTTCAACAGACCCTCTCACGGCTTGACGGCATCGACCATCGCGCCCCCATCCTTCTCTGCAACTACGACCACCGTTATATCGTTGCCGAACAGTTGCGGCAGTTGGGTATAGAAGACGCATCCATTATCCTCGAACCAGTTGGACGCAACACCGCCCCGGCCATCGCCATTGCGGCCCTGCAGGCGCTGCAGCAGGATGAAGAGGCGCTGCTGCTGGTTCTTGCTGCCGACCATCTCATCGAAAACATTGCCGCCTTTCATGCCGCCATACGGGCAGGCGAGGAGGCCGCCAGAGCGGATCAGCTGGTCACCTTCGGCATCGTTCCCTCCGGCCCCGAAACCGGCTACGGTTACATCCAGCAGGGTGAATCTTTACAGGCAGGGTATCGGGTCAAACGGTTTGTCGAAAAACCGGATCTCTCCACAGCTGAGGCATACCTGAAAAGTGGTGACTACCTCTGGAACAGCGGCATGTTCCTCATGCCCGCCAGACAGGTGCTGCAAGAGCTGCAACGGCAGCGGGATGATATCTACCAAGCATCTACAGCGGCGTTTGCCCAACTACAGCCGGAGTACGAATTCCTCAAACTGCCCGCCGAAATCTTCGCCAGCTGTCCCGCAGAATCTATCGATTACGCGGTCATGGAGCAGGCGAACCAAGTGACCGTCATCCCCCTGGACGCCGGCTGGAACGACATCGGTAGCTGGTCAGCGCTCTGGGATGTAGACCACAAAGACGAGCAGGGTAATGCCACCAAAGGGGATGTGGTTGTTCATGCCAGCCACAACAGCCTCATCCATGCCGAAAGCCGACTGGTGACCACCGTAGGGATTGACAATCTGGTTATCATCGAGACCAAAGATGCCGTCCTTGTAGCGGAAAAACATCAGGCCCAGAATGTCAAGGCGATAGTCGATCAACTGAAAGCGAAAGGTCGCAGCGAAACCCAACACCACCGCGTCGTTTACCGCCCCTGGGGCTGCTATGACGCCATCGAGAGCGGCCAACGCTTCAAGGTCAAACGCATTAGCGTCAAACCGGGTGAAAGGCTCTCGGTGCAGATGCACCACCACCGGGCCGAACACTGGATAGTCGTCTCCGGCACTGCCAGAGTGACTCAGGATGGCGAGTCGAAACTCATCACCGAAAATGAATCCATCTATATTCATGTCGGACAGTCCCACTCGCTGGAGAACCCCGGCAAGATCCCGCTTGAACTCATCGAAGTGCAGACCGGTAGCTATCTGGGTGAGGATGATATCGTCCGTTTTGAAGATCGCTACGGGCGCTGAAGTAGCTGAAAGCTGACGCCATTTCGAACAGATTCACATGAGAGTGGTAGGCAAACGAAAAACAGCGGCCATCACCGGAAAGGCGAGCGCTGAGCAATTAAGAGTCGGCGCGCGGTTGAATGAGTCGTTACACCAATTACCAACGGGAGAGACCACCTGGATCCCCAAAGGGATCTATCGCTTTCAATGCCATGACCAATCCAACAGGCACTGGGACGAATGTGTGGTTAGAGGTATGGTCAAACATGCCGAAAGATGAATTCAGTCGCCCCGCAACTTTGGATGATCTGAAGAGAGTTGTTGCATCGTTAAACGAACACCACGCGCATTACCTACTGATTGGTGGCTACGCCCTGTTTTCACATGGCTACCACCGCGCGACGGAAGACATTGACCTGCTGATTCCTGAAAATGCCAATGAAGCTGAAAATATCATTCAATCACTGATGATTCTCGAGGATGGTGAAGCAGAGAATCTTGATCCAATATGGTT
>JADFYS010000397.1 GCA_015232955.1 Gammaproteobacteria bacterium | reverse complement strand
ACCCGATAAGGGTGAGGCGGACCTTCTCCGCGCCCCGCAACGCCCCACCGTCCTCTGTCCGCCACGATCCTCCACCACCACCTCACCTCTCGCCTCCGCTATCGCCCCCGGACTCAACGCCATTGGCGCGATGCTCCCCTACTCGCCGCTGCACCATCTTATTCTGCAACGCTTTCGCGGACCTCTGGTGGCCACTTCGGGTAACTGCGGTGGCGATCCGGTTATCACCACTGAAGAGGAGGCAGAAGAGCTACTCACACCTCTGGTAGATGGCCAGCTCCACCACAATCGTCCCATCCTCAGACCGGCCGATGACAGCCTCTACCGCCTGATTGCCTCGGTTCCGCGCCCCCTTCGACTTGGCAGGGGCGTTACACCGCTGGAACTCCACCTCCCCTCTCCGCTCCCCCACCCCCTGCTCGCCGTGGGGGGGCAGATGAAAAACTGCATCGCCCTCGCTTGGGATCAGCGTGTGGTGATCTCTCCCCATATCGGGGACCTCGGCTCTCCCCGTTCACAACAGGTGTGGCAGCAGGTGATGACCGACCTGCAACAGCTCTATCGGATCACTGCCGAAGAGATCGTCTGTGACGCCCACCCCAACTATCTTGGCCATACCTGGGCGCAGCACGGCCCCCTCCCCTACACCACCGTCTTTCACCACCACGCCCACGCCTCTGCCCTCTATGGCGAACAGCGAGGAGAGGGAGAGTGGCTCATCTTCACCTGGGATGGCACCGGATTCGGTGAAGACGGGACGATTTGGGGGGGAGAGGCACTCCTCGGCCGCCCTGGTCACTGGCGCCGCTTCGCCACCCTCCGCCCGTTTCATCTTCCCGGAGGGGATCTCGCCGCCCGCCACCCTTGGCGTTCAGCCGTCGCCCTGTCGTGGGAGAGCCAGATTGAGATCGATGCACCCTGGCCCACCACACCCACAGAGCTACAGCTGCTGCACCAGGCGTGGGCAGCGCGGATCAACGCCCCCCGGACCTCCTCTGTTGGCCGGCTGTTTGATGCGGTCTCCATGCTCTGCGGCTGCGGTAGCAGCAGTAGTTATGAGGGCGAAGGGCCGGCGAAACTGGAGGCCCTCGCTCAGCGTTGCCTTGAGAATGGAGATCCCCGTGATCCAACGCCCCCGCCACTGCCCCTCACTTACCGTGGGGATCATAAGCTCTACCAGCTTGAGTGGGGAGCTCTCCTAACCCAGATGGCCGATCGCCAACAACCTCCGGCAGAGCGGGCAGTGCAGTTTCATCAGACGCTGGCCGCTACCATTGCCGCGGTCTCCGCTCAGGCAAGAAGCGACCATGAGGTGACCACCATCGGTCTCTGCGGCGGCGTATTTCAAAACCGCCTCTTAAGTGAGTTGGCGCAACAACAGCTACAGCAGCGTGGATTCAGCGTCAAAATGTGCGAACAGCTCCCCGCCGGTGATGGTGGGATCGCATACGGACAGGTGATCGAATACGGTTCCTCTCCTCTACGCTCTTCCCCGGGTTCTGGTTAGATGCCTCTACTCTCAGCTCTTAATAACTTCTGGCAAGGGGTGAAAGGGGACCTCGGTGGAGGAACTCTGGCGGCTCTGTTGCAGTTCCCCAAGGCGATGGCACTGGGGGTACTGGTCTTTGCTCCACTGGGAGAGGAGTACATCTCGTTTGGTATCGCCTCGGGTCTCATTGCGATGTTTGTCAGCAATCTGCTGGTGGCGCCCATCAGCCGTATCCCCTTTATGCACCACTCACCCTACTCCCTCTCCGCCTTTATGCTGGTGGAGGGGGTGGTGCTCATTCAGAAGGAGCTCCCCCCCCCATCTTTTTGGTGATGAGCGGATTGCGACCACGATTGCCCTCATCTTTGGCCTCACCTTTATCAGCGGCCTGTTTCAGTGTCTGTTTGCCATGTTCCGTCTCGGCAACCTCACCAAATATATCCCGCTACCGGTTCTCTCCGGACTGGTCAACGGCAGCGCTCTGCTCATTATCTTGGCACAACTGCCGCTGCTGCTCGACACCCCACTCGCCCTCTCTTGGGAACAGCCATTTCCCCCAGATCAGGAGTTGTCACTATTAACGCCACTCATTGGTGTGGTGGTGATCGTCGTTAGCTGGCGCAAAAGGGCTATTTTCCACCAGATCCCAGCGCCCCTTGTCGGGATTTTCAGCGGCTGTCTCCTCTACTATCTGTTGCAACAGCTCGGTTTTGATCCGCTCTTGGGGCCGGTGATCGGAACGGTTCCCCATCTCCTTCCTGCCCCCCGTTACAGTGATGACTTGTACGCCATTCTGTCGCGAGTGGAGCTGTGGTCGCTACTTGTAAAGCTCCTTCCCCTCGCACTCGGGATGGCGGCAATCAACTCGTTACGCACCCTGACCCTCTGTTCGGTCTGCGAATCTCTGCTCAACCGGCGCATCGAGCCGAATCGGGAACTACTCGCCCAAGGGCTGGCCAATCTCGGCAACGGCCTCTTCGGAGGCATCGCCACTGCAGGCTCCATCTCAGGAACCCTCCCGGCATATCACAATGGAGGGCGGAAGCGTCTCACCATGATCGCCTCCGGCCTATTTCCGCTGCTTATTCTCCTTCTGTTTCACCCTGTGGTGTCGCAGATCCCCACCGTCGTCCTCGCCGCACT
>JADFYS010000396.1 GCA_015232955.1 Gammaproteobacteria bacterium | reverse complement strand
AAACATAGCTTAACCAAGGGTCATGCTGGGGGAGACGACCATGAACTGCATCAAAATAGAGGCTCTGAAGTTTTGTCGTGATCTCCCCCCTTTTTCCGTCACCAATCATGCGGTTGTCCACTTCACGAATGGGGGTCACCTCTGCTGCAGTCCCGGTGAAAAAGAGTTCATCGGCGATATAGACCTCATCGCGGGTGATCCGCTTCTCACGAACCTCAATTCCCAGCTCCTGGACAAAGACAAAGATGGTATTGCGAGTAATCCCATTGAGTGCAGAGGTGAGATCCGGGGTGTAGATCACCCCATCACTGACCAGGAAGATATTCTCGCCACTCCCTTCGGCGACATAACCCTCGTTATCGAGCAGCATCGCCTCATCGTAGCCGCAACTAATCGCCTCTTGCAGCGCCAGCATCGAATTCATATAGTTACCATTGGCCTTCGCCTTACACATGGTGATATTGACATGGTGGCGGGTAAAGGATGAGGTGCGGATACGAATTCCCTTCTCCAGCCCCTCGGCACCGAGATAGGCTCCCCACTCCCATGCCGCGACCATGAGATGGGTCTGCAGATTATCGGCTCTTAACCCCATCCCTTCTGAACCGTAAAAGCACATCGGCCGGATATACGCGGAGTCGAGGCCGTTTTCGCGGACCACATCGAGCTGAACCTGATTGATGGCATCCTGGTCATAAGGGATCTTCATCCCGACAATATGGGCCGAGTTAAAGAGGCGTTTGGTGTGGTCCTGCAAGCGGAAGATAGCCGTCCCCTTAGCAGCATGGTAGGCGCGAACTCCTTCAAAGACCCCCATGCCGTAATGGAGCGTATGCGTCAGGAGATGGACCTTGGCCTCGCGCCAAGGCACCATCTCGCCATCAAGCCAAATCCAGCCATCACGATCATCCATCGACATAAAAGCACGCCTCCCATTAAGTAATCGAAACACCCAAAAGGGCATCCAAGAATCAAGCCTCGCTAGTCTAATGAAAGTGAGGCATTTACTCAAACAACTTACAGCTACACCAAGGTGTGGAAAAGGGTGATTATGTTGATGGAAACAAGAAACAGGCGTTCAGCGTAAGGGGGCGTCTTGGTTTTTCGGGTCAACTCAAGGTTCTATGTCGGTCATCAGATGATAGAACGCTTCGTTCAGGCTGCTTTGGGTGTAGGGTTTCCGGAGTAGGGTTGCGGTTAGCTTTGTGATGAGCGTTTGATCCTGGGGTGAGGTGGTCGCTACCCCTTTGCGATCGGGGATGAAGCCTGATGTGAGCTGAATTTTAAGGTTGGGGTAGAGACGGTGGGCCTCCAGTGCCAGATCGAAGCCACTGTGCTGTTCTGACAGGATGACATCACTGAAAAGGATATCGATATTTTGCTGCTGCTGGAGTATCTCCAGCGCCTCGCTATAGCCACTCGCCGTCAGAGTGGAGTAGCCGAGATCCGTGAGATAGGTGGTTGCCACTTCAAGAAGCTCTCTCTCATCTTCAACAATTAAAACGCGAGGGGTGTTGCGACTCTCCGGCAGGGTGCGAGGCGTCACTTCTGGGGGAGTGGGGGTCTCTTGTTGCAGGCGGGGGAGATAGAGGTAGAAGCTGCTCCCTTTTCTCGGATGGGTCTGGATCTCGATCGCCCCCATCGATCTCTGGACAAAACCGTAGACCATGCTCAGGCCGAGACCGGTCCCCTTGCCATGCCCTTTGGTGGAGAAGAAGGGGGTAAACATCTGCTCCTGGATCTCGGGTGTAATCCCGTTCCCATTATCGGTGACGGCGATCATTACATAATCCCCTACTCTTAGCTTGGGGTGTGCTCTGAGTGCGGTCTCATCGAGAGATTTGTTGGCAGTGGTGATGGCAATGATGCCGTTATTCTGGCGACTTAGTTCGTCCCGAGCATTGAGAATAAGATTAAGCACCGCATCCTGCAACTCACCACTATTGACCTTGACGGTCCAGAGAGGCTGCTGAAGATCTCTCTCCAGGGTGATGTGGGGGGGGATGGAGCTGGAGATTAACTGCAGAATCTGTTCAACATTGTCGTTGATATCACACACCTCTCGCTGTCCCATCTGGGTTCGGGAGAAGCTGAGTAGCTTTTGGGTAAGTTGCGCCCCTCTCTCGGTTCCGGCAATGGCGTTTTCTACCCTTTTCAGCTCTGCCGGCTGTGTAAGCAGCCTCTTTTTGAGAAGTTCGAGATTACCCATGATGATCCCGAGGATATTATTGAAATCGTGTGCCAGTCCTCCGCTGAGTTCACCAACAGCATCCATTTTTTGGCTATGGTGGAGCGCCATTTCAATCTTAAGACGATCGGTGATATCGTCTGCGGTGGCGAGATGGTAGCGGATGGTGTTGTTATTATTGGGGTTGGGGGTGATGGTGACCGCTTCCCAGAAGAGGGTTCCGTCCTTGCGTCTTTTTTGGAGTTCACCCGACCACTGTCGACCCGCTTCCAGCCTTTTGCGCAGATCTTGGAGAGTTTCTCTGTTTTTGTCATTATTCGGATATAGGTGGGCGGGGACTTTTCCTGACAGCTCCTGAAGGGTATAGCCCGAGGTGATCTCAAATTTGGGGTTGGCGTACTCAACCTCACCTCTGCCGTTGGTGATGAGGATGCTGATGCTGCTCTGTTC
>JADFYS010000395.1 GCA_015232955.1 Gammaproteobacteria bacterium | reverse complement strand
CCACCGCAGAGGGCAAAGACCTCACAACGCGGCTCAACCCGCTCAGGTGAGGGGCGGTGCACCTCTGTAACCACCCCTATATCGTAACTGCTCCGCTGCTCGACATAGGTGAAGGAGACCCGTTCGCCTCGCAGCGCCCCCTCAATAAATACCCGTTTCTCCCCCACTCGGGCGACCCCGCGACCGTCATGAGAGAGATCCTCCACCTCGACCTCAACCGCCTGTTGCGGCAGTCTCTGTCTCTTTCTGCGACGAGCCACGATAGTTATGTCGTTGGGGGTCGGAACAGCGGTGTCGACAGGTAGCGGTCACCACGGTCACAGATGATGGTGACGATTACCGCATTCTCCACCTGCTGCGCCAGATGGAGCGCCGCCGCGACTGCACCCCCTGAAGAGCAGCCGCAGAAGATCCCCTCACGCGCGGCGAGAAGGCGGGTTGTCTCTTCCGCCTCCTCCTGACCAATATCGATAATCTGATCCACCCGACTCGGATCAAAGATCTTGGGGAGATAGGCCTCAGGCCAGCGCCGAATTCCGGGGATAGAGGCCCCCTCCTGCGGCTGTACTCCGATAATCTGAATATCGGGCCGCTGTTCCCTAAGGTAGCGAGCGCTCCCCATAATCGTCCCGGTGGTCCCCATCGCACTGACAAAGTGGGTGATCTTGCCGCCACTATCGTGCCAGATCTCCGGGGCGGTCGTGCGGTAGTGGGCATCGGGATTATCGGGGTTGGAGAACTGATCCAGCACCACCCCTCTCCCCTCAGCCTCCATCTGCAGCGCCAGATCCCGCGCCCCCTCCATCCCCTCTTCCGGAGTCACCAGAATCACCTCGGCACCGTAGGCCTGCATCGATGCCACCCGCTCAACACTAAGGTTGGAGGGCATGATTAGCACCATCCGGTACCCTTTAATTGCCGCTGCCATCGCCAGAGCGATGCCGGTATTACCGCTGGTCGCCTCAATCAGGGTATCTCCGGGAGCGATCTCCCCCCGCGCTTCTGCCCCCTGTATCATCCCCAATGCAGGGCGATCTTTCACTGAACCGGCGGGGTTATTCCCCTCCAGCTTCGCCAAAATCAGATTACCGTGGGTCTCGGTCAGCCGCTGTAGTCTGACCAGGGGGGTTCGACCGACAAATGACTCTACTGTCGGAAAAGGGGAACTACTCATCACCACTGCTCTCCTTGGTTGCATAACGGTCACGCGCCTGCTTCGCTTCGGTAAAGGTGCGGAGAAGCACATCGCTATCCCCGACACGAATCGCCTCCTGCAACCGCTCCAGCTCCGTCCCGAACTGTTCGAGCGTTTTCAGCAGTGCAGCGCGATTATTCAAACAGATATCGTGCCACATTCTCGGATTACTCGAGGCGATACGGGTAAAGTCGCGAAACCCCCCTGCGGCAAAGCGGAAGATGTCATCATGCTCTTCCATTCGGGAGAGGGTGTCCACCAGAGTATAGGCGAGCATGTGCGGCAGGTGGCTGGTGGCCGCCAACACCTCATCATGTTGACGGACCGACATCTCCACCACCTCTGCCCCACACTGCTGCCACAACTGACGCACCGTGGTCAGTGCGTGGGGATCGCTACCCTCTACCGGGGTGAGGATCACCCGCCGCTGGACAAAGAGATCATCCAGAGCCGCCTCTACCCCGCTCTTTTCGGTACCGGCAATGGGGTGTCCCGGGATAAAACGGGGGGGGATCGCGCCAAACACCTCTTCTGCCGCAGCGACGACCGAACCTTTGGTACTGCCGACATCGGTGATAACCATCTCCGGGGTGAGCAGGGGCCGGAGTTGGCGCAGAAGTTCCGCAACCGCCCCCACCGGAACCCCCAACACCACCACATCAGCAGCGGCAACCGCTCGCGCGAGATCGGTTTCACCGCGGTCGATCACCCCCAACTCCAGCGCCCTGTCGAGCAGTTCGCGACGACGGCCGTAACCGGTGATCTCAAATGAATCGGTAGCGGTCGCCGTCCGTTTCAGAGAGCGCGCGAAGGAGCCGCCAATTAGCCCCACGCCAAGAATGGAGATACGGATCACTGCCACCCTCTACAGGGTTCTTCCCATCGCTTCGGCAATGGCGCGCAACCGCACCATCAGCTGCTGCAACTCTTCGGGTGTGAGCGCCTGATCGGCATCACACCACGCCTCACACGGAGTGGGGTGCATCTCCACCAACAACCCGTCCGCCCCCGCCGCAACCGCCGCCGCCGAGAGGGCGGGGACCATCCACGCCTTTCCTCCGGCGTGGCTGGGATCGACAATAACCGGAAGATGGGTCTCTTTTTTCAGTACCGGAATGGCGGTGACATCGAGCATATTGCGGTAGTAGGTCTCAAAGCTACGAACCCCCCGCTCACAGAAGATAATATTGTGGTTCCCCCCGGCGGCAATATACTCGGCCGACATCAGCCACTCGCTAATGGTGGCGGACATCCCCCGTTTGAGGATCACCGGTTTATGAATCCTCCCCACCTCTTTTAACAGGTCAAAATTCTGCATATTTCGGGTACCGATCTGGATCGCATCGACATCGTGTTCGAGAAAGGTGTCGATCATCCGTACATCCATCAACTCGGTGACCACAGGGATCCGTGCCGCCTTTGCCGCCGCCTTCAACATCGTCAGCCCCTCTACCCCTGCCCCCTGAAAGCT
>JADFYS010000394.1 GCA_015232955.1 Gammaproteobacteria bacterium | reverse complement strand
TGCTATTTTGGTCGCCTCTATCCCACAGTGGTAACTGCCGGCGTAAAAGGTGACCAGCTGCAGGATCTGGTGATGGCCGGGCGGCATCAGCTCTGCTGCAGATATTTCTGAAACAGACGGTCAAGATCGATGATGACGATCGACTCCTTCTGCAGCAGCAGTCCACCAGAGGCGACCTCGAGGATCTTCGGCGGCAGGGTCGATGGTGGCGGGTGGATGAAACTTTGAGGGACATCCATCACATCAAGCACTCGATCAACACGAATTCCGCTATAGAACGCCCCCCCTTCACCGATGATTACCGTCGGTTTGTCGCTGAGATCTTCCCCTTGGGGGAGGTTGAGGAGAAGGTCGAGGCGAAGCACCGAGACGATGGCGTTGCGCAGATTGATCACCCCTTCGAGGGCGGGGGGAGTCCCCGGGACAAAGAAGAGTGGCTGCTGGATGAGGATCTCCCGAATCTGCTTCCCGGGAAAGGCGTAGCGTTCGTTGCCGAGGGTAAAGATGACCAGCTTCTGTTGCGGCTCATCGACATTGACGATCTCCCGCCCGAGACTCTTCTTCTGTTCAAGATAGTGCTCAAGCAGGGTTGGACCCTCTATCTCTTCCGCCATTAGCTCAACTCCTCTGGATCCGGGATGAGGCTCTCTATCCGGTTTCTCCCTTCGTGTTTGGCACGGTAGAGCGCCCTGTCTGCCGCTTCGGTCATGGTGTTGGCCGAGAGCCATTGCGGGTAGAGGGTGTAACCACAGCTAAAGGTGCAGGAGAACTCCATCTCATTGGCGTAAAAGTTGATGCTGGAGAACTCCAGGCGCAGACTCTCCAGCAGTTTCAGGGCGTTTTCACCACTGATATCGGTGAGTACCATGGCGAACTCCTCCCCACCGTAACGACCGACGGCGTCAGAGCCGCGCATCCTCTGCTGCAGCAGGCGAGAGAGGGCGAGTATCACCTGATCGCCAACCGGATGGCCGTAGGTGTCGTTGACCTGTTTAAAGTGATCGATATCGATCATGGCGAAGCAGAGTTGACTCTGACGGCGACTGGCGTTGCTCACCTCTGCCGCCAACCGCTCTTTGATGGTGGTGTGGTTGAGGAGGCCGGTGAGGCTGTCGCGAATCATAAAGGAGCGGAGAAGGCGCATCCGCTCGCCACGAAGTTTGATCTCCTGAATCAGGGTAGGAGCGTGGACCGGCTTGGTGAGAAAGCCGTCCGCACCTGCCGCCATCGCTGTCAGCTGGCGCTGGCTATCGGTCTCACTGGAGAGGTAGATGATGGGGAGACTGACATACCCGGGGATCTGACGCAGGAGCAGTGCCAGATCCGGGCCGTTATGGAGCGGCATATAGAGATCCATAAGTACGAGATCCGCGTTAAATTCGGTCAGTCGCTGAATCACCAGCTCCGGCTGGGTGACGATGGTGGTAATCATCCCCGCCTCCTCCAGCAGCATACTGTGGTAGAGGGCGACATCCTTCTCATCATCAACGATCATCACCTTCAGCGGTTCAGGTGGGGTCTGGTTAGTGAATTCGTCGAGTAGTTCGAGCAGCACCGGTGGTTTAAGTGGTTTCAGGCAGTAGGCTATTCCCCCCGATTTGACCGCCCGCATTCGTGCCGAAAAGTCGTCACGACCCGAGATGTAGATGATGGGAATGGGTGGCTTCTGCTTCTGGTTAAACTCTGACGCCCACTCAAGGCCGTTACGCTCACTATCGGGGAAGACGATATCCATAATAATCACCTCTGGCGGCTGTCGGTCAATGGCAACCTCAAGCTGCTGCTGGGTGGTGAAAGTGCTGAGATCGTAACCAAAGCAGTCGAGCTGGTTGGCTAACTCGCTAATCTGCTCACTATCATCATCACAGATATAGATCCGCTTTCTTCTTTTGCGCTCTTCAACACTTCCCCTGGATTTTGGCTGCTTCTCCATCTGCAGTGGCTGCCCGGGAAAGGGTTTGTTGCGTCCCAGAAGGAGATCACCGTTATCGACCTTATAGGAGATCACCTCAATGAGAGAGGCGATGGACTGCACCTCTACCGGGGTGAGCTGTTGCGCCCCTTCAATGGCCGCTATCAGGATCTCCTCCCCCTGTTTGGCGAGCAGACTCAGATCGTCGAGAGTGAAGGAGGCGGCGTTGCCTTTAATTGAGTGAAAGGTGTGGTGAAGCTGTTTGATATAGCTGAGTTGATCCTGCTCTTTTTCTAGGGCGGTGAGGGCGATCCGCGCCGTGGAGAGGCGCGTGGGGATCGACTCCATAAAGGAGTTGCGAAGTTGCATCATCCGCTCATGAATGGAGGGCTTTTTCTGGGTCATGTGGAGAGGATCCGGTTGAGTATGGCGGAGAGGCTCTCTTCGAGATCCCCCCCTTTCATAATACAGCCGCTCAGATCGGGCGCTTGGGCAAGTAGTGGTTCGGGGTCATCTCCGGTGAGGAGGATAAAGGGGATGGTGACTCCTTGTTGGCGTAGCTCCTGAAACAGCTCAAGACCGCTGACAAGGGGCATATTCATATCGGAGAGGATGGCGTCCCACGATGGGTTGGCCGCGATCGCCTCCATTGCCGCGATACCGTTGTCGAGAATGGTGCTCTCATAACCGATACTCTCCACCACGAGTGAGGTCATCTCTCCCGCCAAGGCGTCATCGTCGATAATAAGAATCTGTTTAGTTGT
>JADFYS010000393.1 GCA_015232955.1 Gammaproteobacteria bacterium | reverse complement strand
AGTTGTAACGCCTCCTCTGCCTGACTGCGATCCTCCGGATGGAGACGATCGCGCCACATCTCGTAGCTTGGTGTCGCTTCACCTTTTTGCATTCCATAGAGACGGTACATCCAGTCGTCCCACTCTAGGGTGTCACTGCCGGGATCGTACTGCCACACCCCGAACTGGGCAGCATCTGCAGCGAGGAGTAGGCGCTGGTTGATGTTGTGAATACTCTCTTCCTGCGCCTTGCGTGTCGAGATATCCTCAACAATGGACCATATTCTGTCGCCTGCAGGGTCTTTTACCAGTACCCCCCGCAACAGGACGGGATAACGGCTGCCATCCTTGCGGATATACTCCTTCTCATATGGGCCGTAGCGGCCGCTCTCTTTGAGCTGCTGTAGCTGCTCCTCCTCTTGCGGTTCGTACTCCTGCGGGGTTAAATCCCAATATTTGAGCTGGAGAAACGCCTCACGACTGTAGCCGGTTGGGGTGATGAGGGCATCATTGACCTCAATAAATGCGCCGCTTTCAAAGTCGTTGAGGGCGATTCCAAGGGGGGAGAGTTCAAACAGGCTGCGCAGGCGGAGATTGCTCTGGAGTAGCGCCTCCTCAGCCTTTTTCTGACGGGAGATGTCCGCTTCAATGGCGATAAAACCGACAAGCTCCTTATTCTCATTGAAAATGGGATTGCCATCGATATGGATCCAGTAGGGCCTCTTCTCCTTGTCGTAGTTCAGAAGCTGCTCTGAAAAGGGGCTATGGCTGCGAATGGCTGCGCTGATGCGGGCGATCGCTTCGTGATCACTCCCGTCTCCCTGCAGAAAATCTCCCGGCTTCTTACCTGAAACTTCGGCAAGGGTGTACCCAGTGATCTGAGTAAAACCGGGATTTACCCACTCGATCTCCCCTTTGGGGTTGGTGATGATAACTGCGTTGATGGTCTGTTGTGCCACCTGCGACAGGCGGTTGAGTTCTCTGGTTCGCTCTTTAACTTCGTGTTCCAGCCCCGCCTGCGTCTGCTTTAACTCATGAAAGCTGGAGGAGAGTTGTGATGCCATATCGGAGAGCGAGTGGCTAAGGCCCGAAATCTCTTCAACCCGGCTCTGCGGTAGCTGCGGTTGGATCCCCTCAGCGACCATCATATTGAGCTGTTCACTCTCCTTTTTGAGGCGGCGCATCGGAAGTGCAAGCCAGTGGCTGATCTGCTGTGATAGCAGAACACTGACCATAAAAAAGAGGGAGAGAAAGGTGAAGACATAGAGTCGTCCCCGCTCAAGGCGGAGCACTACCGCCTTTGCAGGTTTTTCGAGAATGATTTTCGCCACCCCGGGATATTCCGAGAGATGGTGATGCAGCTGATAGAACCCTTTTTTCCAGCGTAGCATCGCTGACATCTCGCCCGGCGGCAACCAGACATAGAAATTGTCGCCAAGGATCTGCAGGTTTTCAGCACTGCTACTGATGGAGTGGATCTCACCCTGCTGATGGAGGAGCGACCCATTATCGTCAAAAATGGCCCAAGAGAAGCTATCGACTCTCTCTTTACTGCCAAAGTGTCGTTGAAGAGTCTCTGGTTGGTAATCGCTGGCAGAGGAGAGTTCTCCCATGATCTGAAGTGCATTCTCTTCCAAACGCTCCCGCACAAAGTATTCGCTCTCATCGCGCTGTTTATAGCTGTCGAGAAGGATAGGAATTGCACCGGCAATCAGAACCAGCGTGAGGATAATCTGAAACAGGATGTCACTAATGGTGATTGGGGTGAGTGGAAATCGCTGCAGCGGGTTGAAGCGGGAGATCTGTAGCGCAAGAAGGAGTCCCGCTGCGATAAGGGTATTAAATAGACCGTTAAGCGCCTGTTTCATCACAATTAGGACCGATGACTCCCACGCCATTCCGATAAACTGTGAATAAAAAAGGAGCACCAGAGGCGCCCCCATCGTCAGCCAGAAGAGGAGATCGGCAATGACTAGATTGCGGATCCCCCGTCGATAGAGGATAGCGACAGAGAGCGCTTCAAGGGAGAAGACGATTAAGGCGTAGGGGTGATTCCAGAGAATCAGGGTGTAGAAACCGGCACTAAATCCAACGATGAGCGCCGAAATCGGGCCGAGAACCACAGCCGCAACCATTGCGAAGAGAGACCCAAAGATAAAATGGATGCCAAAGACCAGCGGAAGGTGGAGAACATTTCCGGCAACCCCCAGAAGGGCGAGGAGGAGTGTCAGGGAGACGGTTATGGCTGTAGAGGTGTGGGTGAGACCCGCTCTCTCTGGTGAGTGCCGGGGCTGAAAGATCTGATTAAATACCATGAAGGATCACTCTTGTGGTTAAAACGGCCATTGCTCTTGGAGTGGTAAGGGGGATAGTCCCAGGATATTTGAAAAAAATTGGTTCAAGAATAGCGATGAATGTGACTCTTCTCGGCTCTGGCTCCTGCTTCGCACTACCTCCTGCATCCTTGCAGTCGTGCATCACTAATCCTTTGAATATGTAGGCTATAAATGCGGATTAATGCCTTGAATATGCACGCATCTCGACGCCCTAAAATCAAATATTTCCAACTGTCTTGGGTACAATGCCATTAAGTTAAGGGTCGGGCTGTCCACTACCCGATTGGCGGGACGCCGTAAACCCATCCATGGGGCTTGACGATGGCGTCCATGCCATCGACACCGGTCAATCGGGTAGCGGACAC
>JADFYS010000392.1 GCA_015232955.1 Gammaproteobacteria bacterium | reverse complement strand
TTGAGGAGTGTGCTATTATCTCACTTTCAGGTTATCTCCCCATTAAGAAAAAAGATCAATAATTATGACACCGTTCTACAAATCAGATATGAGGCAACCCCCATTTTTGTGGGGTATTTTGCCGCTATTCATGCTCCTCTTTTCAGTCTCGGCGATAGCGGCTCTTGAGGGGGTACGCCACAAAGTGAAGGCACCGCTGCTAGAGGTGCGCTCTATTCCCACCAGTAGTGGCGAGGTGCTAGATCTTATTCCCGGAGAGAGTGTGGTACTGGTCTACCACAGCGAGGGGGGGTGGTCACTCATCTCCGATCCGCAGCTGGAGCAGCGGCGCTGGGTGAAGAGTAGCGCCCTCGTTCCGTTTACCGGTCTGGCACCGAAGGGGGAGGCGATCTCCCGTCTTCAACGCTATCGTGTCCTTCCTGCAACACTCAATACCCGAAGCAAACCCTCCACCAGTGGCGTGGTGATGCGTAAATTGGGCGAGGGGGAAGAGGTGGCGATCTATAGCGAGGTTGATGGGTGGGGTCGGATAACCGCTATCGATAGTTCACCGGCAGAGTGGGTATCTCTGGGGTTTCTTCAGCCACTGGAGGAGGAGACTACCGTCGCGGAGGCTACTGTCGCCGATCAAACACCAGCTTCAGCCCCAGCAGAGCGCTCTGCCACCACCTTGCCCCGTTACCGGATCGAACCGGTGGTGCTCAATGTCCGTAACCGCCCTTCATCGGGGGGTAGATTGATAGGACAGCTGCGTCAGGGAAGCGAAGTGACCGCCTATAGCGAACGAGAGGGCTGGATTCGGATCACCGCCCCCAATGAGGGTGATGAGGGGTGGGTGAGTAAGCGTTTTGTCGAGGAGCTGGCGCCGACGGCTGCGGCAACGGCGGCAGAAACAGTAGTGGCCACCGCAGAGAAGGAGATCCCGCCTTCACAACCGCTACCCACAGCGAAACCGCCAACCCTTCGCCGCTATCAGACCGAGCCGGTGATACTCAATGTGCGTAGTCAACCTTCGGTGGAGGGGCGTCTGGTTGAGCGTCTGCCCCAGGGGAGTGAGGTGTTGGCCTATGGCGAACGCGAGGGGTGGATCCGGATCTCTCCCGACACGGCCTCGGGTGAGCAGTGGCTGAGTCTCCGCTTTGTGACCGAGCTTCCACCACTGGAGAGCCAACCCCCGGTGATGGTAGAGACCCCGGTAGCACCAGCGCCTTCACCAGAGATTGCCAGTGGAGATGGGCGTCAAGAGGTGGTGGAGTCATCACCACAGGCAGAGGCGTCGACTACCGCTCCACCACCCTCTCTGCCCGAGGTGGAGATGCCGGAGATCACCCCGCCATCCCTCTCTCCTCCCACAGAGAGAGAGGTGGCGATCTATGATCCGGATCTCCTCCCTCCGTCACCCACGGCAGAGAACCCGACCACAGCGCCTGTCACTCCGCAGACGGTGGTGATTGAGAAAGAGGTGGTCGGCGGTGGGTATTACTGGGGTGCCGGGATTCTGCTGCTGCTCATTATCGCGCTAATGGCCGTCTCACTTCTGCTGCTGTTGCGGCGGAAGATGGAGGTGGAACCGTCGCTATATAGTGCCGCTCACCTGCAGCGGGAGGAGGCGATCGCTGCAGCGACGGTGGCGCCGACGCCTGCGGCACCATTCACCGAGAGCGAGCAGCTCCACCAACTGCGACAGACTGAAAAAGAGCTGGAGGCGGAGATTACCGCCCAGCGTCACGAGCTGCAGCAGGAGCGAGAGCGGCGATTAAAGGAGCTGGACGAGGATCTCGCCGCCCGCCGACAGCAGGTGGATCAAGAGGTCTCCGAGCTGTTTATGACCAAGCAGAACAAGATCTCAAAAGAGATCAAACGGCTCGAGCAGGAGCTACAGCAGCTGCGGGAGAAGCGGGATGGACTCGCCTCTGAGGTCTCCATGGACAATCTTGAAGATGAGAATGGAGAGCTGAATATCAGTGAGATTAGCCCCGAGATCCTGCAGATGGATGTCCACAAACTGGCGATGCAGAAACATCGCCTCCACACCTATATCAGCAGTCAGCAGAAGCTGTTTAAGGAGAGGCAGGCCAAAGCCCAGAAAGAGCTGGAGGCGCTGGTCCAGCATAAGCGCAAGAAGTCGCTGGATGAGATCGCACAGTGGGTTGAGAGCAAAAAACAGGAGTTCTGGATCAAGCTAAAGCAGGAGCATCAGGGCGGGGTGAGAAAGCTGGAGCGAGAGGTGGAAGAGCTGAAGCGCCGCCGTGACGCCCTGATTAAGGAAGTGGAGCTGTAAGTTTTAAGCCCTGTTTGTTGTATCTGCTCTTGTAGGGCTTTCTGGCGTCGGTCTAATTATTTTTTGATATAAATCCCCCTCAATCCCCCTTTTTCAAAGGGGGAAGCTGGCGGTTGAGTTTGCGCCCTTTTTCAAAGGGGGAAGCTGGAGGTTGAGTTTGCGCCCTGGTCAACTCCATGAAGAAGGATCAACCTTACTCCACAAACCCAACCACACCCCGAGATCCCCCCCTTAGAAAAAGGGGGGTTAGGGGGGATTTAAAGAGCGTTTTAGCTCGAAAAGTTGAACAACAGCTACCCCCCTCGTAGGTTGGGCTGACGATAGGAAGCCCAACAGCACAGCATCAGAGAACCGACAAGAGGAACTCCTCCATCCCCCCATATACCGCTAGATTTAGCGTGAAATA
>JADFYS010000391.1 GCA_015232955.1 Gammaproteobacteria bacterium | reverse complement strand
GGTAAGCACCTCTATAACAGCAATAACGCTCCCCCGAAAAACCTTTCAGGAGCAAACAATGATGATAAGAAAACGGGGAATTTGCTTCAATCCACTACTGGGGGGGCTACTAATTTCAGCCCTGCTCCTAGGGGGTTGTTCCAATGGTGATGATGATAGTAGTACCAGCACTACTCCAGATACCTCCACAACCGACACCACAACGACCACCGATACCTCAACGGCTACGACCATGGCCAAAGCGGTTGAACCGGAGTCATGTGTTGTCTGTCACAGCGATGCCGGTATGGCAAACCACCAGGCCGAGTATGACAAATATGCAGATGCCAGTACCCTCACCTTGGCTATCGACTCGGTAGCGAGTACGGCCAATGGCGATGGTACCTTTACATCGGTCATGACCTTCACCATCACTCAGGACGGAATGGCCTACCCCTATAGCGACCTCTCTCGTCTGAATCAGAAGCGCTTCTACGCTATGGACTACGATAGCGCAACAGGCCGTTTTGGTGACGCTGGAGGCAATGGCAGCACTAGTCGCTACCGTGAAGATACAGCGGTATCACTTGGCGGAGGGAAGTTCACGGTCACTGCACCTGCAATCCCCTTTGCCCCTGAACAGACCAGTGCCGAGGTTTACGGCTACATCGGCACCGGAGTACTGGAAACTGAAGGAATGACGCTCTATTCAGATATTGCCAGTGCTGGTAAAAGTTATAATGGAGCCGATAGTTACACCTCTCCCGCTAATGTTGCTGGATGTGAAAAGTGCCACGGTACACCCTACATGAAGCACGGTTACCGTGAAGCCAAAGTGGGCGGACTCGCTGATTTCGCCGCCTGTAAGACCTGTCACTATGACAACCGAAATGGGGGGCATGAGGATTGGCAGATTCTGGTGGATAATCCGCTGCGTTATGCTGAGATTGCTGCCGGTTCTGAGATCACCACCGCAGAAGAGACACAGTACGCCTATAAGGCGAATCTGATGAACGATGTTCACATGTCACATGCGATGGAGTTCCCCTATCCGCAGTCCATGGCCAACTGCGCCACCTGTCACGAAGGCAAACTCGCTACCGTTCTCTCTGATGACAACTTCGTTTACGAGACCTGCAAAAGCTGTCACGCGGTCAACGGTGATGAGAACTATACCGACTCCCATCGTGCACCGGCACTGAAGGCGGTCTGGAATAAGTCCGGGTTTGATCACGAAAGCGTCACCGGAAGCTGTAATAACAGCAGCTGCCACAAGAGCGGCGGCGTCTCTGGTGCGCCCACATTCAGCGAGATCCACAGCGGTTACAACAGCACGATCTACGCAGATGGCAACGGTACCCGCTACTCTGATCTGTTCACTGTCACGATCGATGAGGCCTACTTCAGTAGCAATAACCTCAATGTCAAGTTCAGTGCAACCAAAAAACAGGAGATCTCTACGCTAAATGCGGCTGATATCGTACCCACGCTGCTGGTTGGACTCTACGGCTACAACACCAAGGACTTCATCGTTGCTGCCCATGGTCGTGATGACGATGGCAATCGGCTACTAGAGTTCCAGATAGATGGGGTAACTGAAAATCCACGCTTTACGGTGGTTGCAGCATCCGGTGGTATGTGGGAAGTCAATGTGGACCTCTCCATGTGGAGCAGCATGATCGCCGATGGTTCCATCAAACGGGCCGAAATTGGTGTAATGCCTGCACTGGGGGTCGTTGGAACACCGGACAGCCGTTCCAACGGAGAGTCCGATGACAAGCTCAGAGCGTTAGACGCCCCCTCACGGACCTATGACCTGAGCAACAATGTCTTTGATGATAGCTTCTTCAGTGACATCGTTAAGGTTGACGGGGGCTGTAATGTCTGTCACGACGCGCTGTCAACGACCTTCCACTCGCCCAACCGTAGTGGCAATATCACCATCTGTCGTATTTGTCATGTAGGCTCTTCAGGAGGCTCGCATCTTGAGATGCAGTCGCGCTCCATCGACTCCTATGTCCATGCGGTCCACTCGTTCCAGGCATTTGATACGGATGATGTCGACTTCACAGATCCGGTAGAGGCGGTACACTACGATCACCATGTAGAGCACACCTACCCGAACTTCACCATCAAAAACTGTGAATCGTGTCACAATCCAGGGACCTATGAGGTGCCGGATCAGTCAAAATCGATGCCCGGTATCCTTTCCGGGTCCTACGAGGTGACTGGCAGAGACCGCAATATCGGTACGGTAGCAAGTGTTGTCACCGGGCCGGGGGCGCGTGCCTGCGGTGCCTGCCACCGAGCTCACGCCATCAACGAGGACGACGCCGGTAAACTGATCGCACTCAACCAACATACCAGTACCAATGGTTACAAGGTTGAGAATGACGACGGTGTCTGGGATAGCGTGGTTAAGACCATTATGACCATGTTTCAGTAAACTGTAACCAATAGCGATCGGAGTGGACCTCGGTCCACTTCGATTCGCAACGGGAACAGTCCATCAACCAGATTCTTAATAACCGGCCAATTGGCCGGTTTTTTTATACATTACAGGTGGGTAACAACAATCTCATCCACTGATGGCCACTACTCTCGTTGCCGTCAACATAGCATTAGGCAGAGAGATGGACACCGCTTTAGTTACGCCTCTTGGGTCATCTATGCTTCCCATCCCCACCCAATGTCATTAAGTTAAAGGGTTAAGG
>JADFYS010000390.1 GCA_015232955.1 Gammaproteobacteria bacterium | reverse complement strand
CGACGATAAGCAGGGCAGATCGGTTACCGCGACGCTTCATTGACAGTTAGCAGATCCGGGGGAGCTGTTCACCTACAAGCCAGTCAACGATACGACTGCCACCAAAGCGGGTCCGGAGCTGGACAAAGTGGTGCGGATCGGCAACCACTTCACCGATCACTGCAGCATCTTCGCCATATGGTTGGCGCCGCATGGTCGCCACCAGCGGCTCGGCATCGGCGGGATCACAGATGCAGATCAGCTTGCCCTCATTGGCGCTGTAGAGAGGATCCAGCCCCAGCAGTTCACACACCGCACTCACCTCTTCCCGCACCGGTATCGCGCTCTCCTCCAGCCGTATCCCCACCTGCGACTGCTGCGCCAACTCATTGAGGGTCGTTGCCAAACCTCCCCGTGTCGGATCGCGGAGAGAGTGGATATTGGGGGCAACTGCCACCATCGCCGCCACCATCCGGTGGAGGGGGGCAGAGTCGGAGAGGATCGTGCTCTGCAGCTGCAGCCCGTTTCGACAGGCGAGGATGGCGACCCCGTGATCCCCCATCGTACCACTGACAATAACCCGATCCCCGGGACGGGCATTTCTGCCGGAGATCGCCACCCCGTCCGGAATGGTACCGACACCGGTGGTGGTGATAAAGATGCCATCCCCCTTACCCCGCTCCACCACCTTGGTATCACCGGTGATCACTGCAACCCCCGCTGCGGTCGCCGCCTCTGCCATACTGATGACAATCCGCTGCAGATCGGCCAGTGGCAGCCCCTCTTCGAGAATAAAGCCGGCAGAGAGGTAGTGGGGCATCGCCCCGGCCATCGCCACATCATTGACTGTGCCGTGGATCGCGAGAGAACCGATATCACCACCGGGAAAGAAGAGGGGGGAGATGACATGGCCATCGGTACTCATCGCCAGCCGTCCTGCCCCCACCTCAAAACTGGCGTGGTCATCCCCCTGACGCAGATAACGGTTATCAAGATGGTGACGAAACAGCTCATCAATCAGCTGCGCCATCGCCCGGCCTCCGCTGCCGTGGCTCATATCGATCCGACCACTCTCCAGATTAAGGTGGTGGCGCGGTCTTCGTTGGCTCATCGCGTAATACTCTGTTATGAATTGCGAAAACGGCCGTAACTCCAGTAGGCCGCACACGCCCCTTCAGAGGAGACCATACACGATCCCATCGGACTTTCCGGGGTGCAGGTTGTGCCGAAGAGCCGGCAGTCGACCGGTTTTTTCTGTCCGCGCAAGATCGCGGCACAGTCACAGCCACGGAGATCAGCAGCGTGAATCTCTGCCATCGAGAAGCGGAGTTCGGCATTAAAACAGGCAAACTCCGGACGGAGAGCGAGTCCGCTTCGGGGAAGAGATCCCAACCCGCGCCACTCAAACTCCGGGCGCAGCTGCATCACCTCTGCCACCAACGCCTGTGCTTTGCGATTGCCGTTGCGACTCACTGCGCGGGTGTATTCGTTCTCGACCTCTGCCCGACCCTCTTCTATCTGGGCTATCACCATTCGTGCCGACTGCATCACATCCAGAGGCTCAAAACCGGCTATGACGATCGGCTTGCCGTAATCGCGGGCAAATCGCTCGTAGGGGCGACTGCCGATCACCGTACTGACATGAGAGGGGCCGAGAAAACCATCGATAGCAAGCCCCGCCACCCCGGTTGGGATCTCGAGGATCGCCTTCATCGCTGCCGGGGTCAGGACATGGTTACAATACACCGAGAAGTTCTCCAGCCCCTCCATCTGCGCCTGAAGTACCGCCACCGCCGTTGGCGGAGTGGTGGTCTCAAAACCGATGGCGAAAAAGACCACCTGCCGCTGCCGGTTTTCCCGAGCGATCTGCAGCGCCTCCTGTGTCGAATGGATCATGCGCACATCCCCCCCCTCAGCCCTCGCCGTGAGGAGAGAGCGGCGATCCGAGGCGGGAACACGGAGGAGATCGCCATACGAGCAGAGGATCGGATCGTGATCCCGAAGCAGGTCGAGGGCACTATCGATTCGGCCCGTGGGGAGAACGCAGACCGGGCAACCCGGACCGTGGATAAAGGAGACATTTTCCGGGAGGAGATCCTCCACCCCGTAACGAAAGATGGCGTGGGTGTGTCCACCACAAAACTCCATCACCCGGTACTCTCGCTGCGGATCGACTTCGTTGCGGATTGCAGCCGCCAGCTGTAACGCCAGATCCTGCCGCCGGAAATCGTCGATATATCTCATTGCGATGGGGCAAGCCCGGCATCGGCAAAGAGGCGGAGGGTCTTCTCTGCCTCCTCCGCACTCAGCTTGTTGAGGGCGTAACCGACATGAATCAGGAGATAGTCACCCACGGCAACCTTATCAACCAGAGCAAGAGAGATGGTCTGCGCCACCCCGCCCACGGTCACCACGGCGGTCTCGTCACCGTTCAGCGCCGTCACCTCTGCTGGGATGGCAAGGCACATCCTAACGACCGATTGCTGCGAGCTGTTGTGAGGCGCGAAGCCAGCGATACCACGCCTCCATCCCCTCACCACTTCGCGCCGAGAGCTGGAGAACACGCAGAGCAGGGTTCACCCTGCGCGCATAGTCGATACACTGCTCCGTATCAAAATCGAGATGGGGGCGGTTGAGGCGGCGCGTGGCAGTCTCGGCCCCTGGCTGCGGGTCGGGCAGGGGCGGGTCGAGAACTATCCGATTCTCGCTCCCCCCACCTG